>JBATMT010000369.1:0-7908 GCA_049289975.1 Paracoccaceae bacterium
AGGATTATGCCGCGCCCATCAAGCGCCCATGTGGTCAGCACATCGCCATCGTCCGTCTCGAAAGGGCCATTGACCTCATACCGGCGCGGACCATCGGGAGAGACGAGTGTCCATTGAAATTCGCGAGCGCCGGGAAAGCGCAGGTTCAGGCAATCATGACGGTCATTGACCAGTGCGTCGCCATCCACGGGGTCTCCTCGACGAGCTATATAGGCTGGCGCAGCACATAGGATACGGGGACAGTCCGCCACTACACGCAGCTTGAGTGTGCTGTCTTCCAACTGGCCCATGTGAAAGGCCATGTCGAGCCCCTCGCCTATCACGTCGATCTTGCGGTCCGATAAGCGAAGGCGGACATCGATTTGCGGATAGTCATCCTTGAAAGGCGGGACATGCGGGGCGATGAAGCGGCGGCCAATGCCAAGGGGTGCAGCGACGAAGATCGAGCCCCGAAGGTTCAACGTAGATGCCATGACAGCCGCCTCGGCGTCGTCGATGGCTTCGAGTACCTTGCGCGCACCATCATAGTACAGACGACCGTTTTCGGTTGGCTGAAGGCGACGCGTGGTGCGGTTAAAGAGCCGAATGCCGAGATGTTTTTCAAGTTCGGCGACACGGGCCGAGGCGACGGCGGGCGAGGTTCGCTGATCTCGTGCTGCGGCGGACATCGAGCCAAGCTCAAACACCCGCACAAACATCTTGATGTTGTTCACATAGGACATCGACGGCCCTCCCTTGCCGCGGCTTGCAACTTTGCTCCATTTTCTGGCGTTCGTTGAAAGTTTTCAGCCATTAAAAGAATTATCAGGAAGATACGCGTCGGTATAGAGTTTCGTGAAGGGACAGGAGGGCGCGGAATGTATGATTTCATCGTGATCGGGGAGTGGCTGGAATTTGCGGTCAGGTGGCTGCATGTGATCACCGCCATCGCCTGGATCGGTTCGTCCTTTTATTTCATAGCCTTGGACCTTGGCTTGCATCGCGACCGCAATCTTCCTTCTGGAGCCGATGGCGAAGAATGGCAGGTTCATGGCGGTGGGTTTTATCACATCCAGAAGTACCTAGTGGCCCCTGCTTCGATGCCGGGAGACCTCGTCTGGTTCAAATGGGAGAGTTACGCGACTTGGCTTTCAGGTTTCGCGTTGCTGTGTCTGGTCTACTACCTTGGCGCAGACCTGTATCTGGTCGATCCAAATGTGCTCGACATACCGATCTGGAAGGCAATTGCAATTTCGCTCGGGTCTCTGGTGTTTGGTTGGGTTGCTTACGATCAGATCTGCAAGTCGCGGTTCGGAGATGACAATACCCGGCTGATGATCGGGCTTTATGTGATCCTTGTTGGCATGGCCTACTTCTATTCCCATGTTTTTTCAGGGCGCGCGGCGCTGTTGCATCTTGGCGCCTTCACAGCAACGATCATGAGCGCGAACGTCTTCATGATCATTATTCCGAACCAGAAGATCGTAGTGGCCGACCTGATCTCTGGCCGGACGCCGGATGCAAAATACGGCAAGATCGCCAAGCAGCGCTCGACCCACAACAACTACCTCACCCTGCCAGTCATTTTCATGATGTTGTCGAACCACTATCCGCTGGCCTTTGCGACCGAGAACAACTGGATCATTGCAAGTCTTGTCTTCTTGATGGGCGTGACGATCCGACACTGGTTCAACAGCAAACATGCAAGGAAGGGCAATCCGCACTGGACCTGGCTGGCGACGATCCTGATTTTCCTGGTGATTGCATGGCTGTCGACTGCGCCGCTGTTCCGGGTCAGTCCCGACCCAGTCGGGCAAACCCAGTTGATGACACACGGTGCAGAAAGATTTGCGCAAGCTGAGGGATTTCAAGAAGTGTCCGACATCATCCTTGGTCGATGTTCTATGTGCCACGCCGGGGAGCCGTCCTATGAGGGCGTTCACTGGGCACCCAAAGGCGTAAGGCTGGAGACACCTGAAGAAATCGCCACAGAGGCACGGCGGATTTACGTTCAGGCCGGGCTGACGCACGCCATGCCCCCCGCTAACGTGTCATTCATCGAGCCGGAAGAACGCGCAAAGATCGTCGCGTGGTATAGGGCCGCGACCGAGGACGGCACGGGACTGGGCGGCTGATCTCAGCCACCCGACTCTGGCTCGCTGATATAGCGAGTGACCTTGCCGCGGACGCCGTTCCAAGCACCCGGCTCCAGTTCAAGCGCCAGCACTCGATCGGGGTTGGTCGGCGGCGGCATCTCCACATTGTCAATTATTTCGAAGCCAAAACGTCGATAGTATGGCCTGTCACCGACCAACAGCACGCGTTTCCAGCCAAGACGCAGAGCCTCGGCAAGGCTTTCGTGGATCAAGAGGCCGCCGAGCCCCTCGCCCTGACGTGTCGGATGAACAGCCACAGGGCCGAGTAGCAAAACCGGCTGACCGCCAACCAGAACGGGCCAGTACCGAATCACAGCCGCAAGCACGCCGTCGCCGTCACGCAGCACGTGGCAAAGATCCTTGACCTTGGGCACATCATCACGCAGGCGGTAAGACGAAAGTGCCGTGCGCCCCGGTGCGAAGCAAAGGTCGTAAAGCGCCTCAACCTCCCACCAGTCGGCCTCGGTTTCCTCTTCGAGCCTGTAGACCACCCGCTACCTCTCCGGAATCGCTTGGCATCGCGCCTAACATGGGCCTAAGTCGGTCGCAAACCCACAATGAGGCCGCCGATGTTCTACCGACCTGCCGACGGCCACGGATTGCCGCACAATCCGTTCACCGCGATCATCACGCCGCGTCCGATTGGCTGGATCTCCACGCGCGGTCAGGCGGGTGACAACCTCGCTCCTTACTCGTTTTTCAATGCCATTGCATACGAGCCACCGCAGGTGATGTTCGCGTCGACGGGGCGCAAAGACAGCGTGACGAACATTGAGGAGACTGGCGTCTTTGCAGTGAACATTGTGGAATGGAAGTCGCGCGAGAAGATGAACCAGTCGTCCGGGACCTATCCGGCGGCGACGGACGAATTTACCTTGGCCAATGTTGAGCGCACCGACTGCGCGACGATCCCATGCCCGCGTGTCGCCGATGCTCCCGCATCACTGGAATGCCGGATGACCGATATCATCATGCTCCGGGGCAAGGACAACTTCTTGATTCTGGGCGAAGTAACAGGCGTTCACCTGCGCGACGACTGCGTGACTGACGGTCATTTCGACGTCGCGAA
Source organism: Paracoccaceae bacterium (assembly GCA_049289975.1). Taxonomy (GTDB): domain Bacteria; phylum Pseudomonadota; class Alphaproteobacteria; order Rhodobacterales; family Rhodobacteraceae; genus TMP-24. The sequence continues at coordinate 3,205 of JBATMT010000369.1, forward strand.
GTTCCAGCCGATCGCGCGGAGTGGGTACCAGAACTACACCGCGGTTAAGGAGGTTTTCCGTATGCTGCGACCCGGTGAGACCTAACTCACGACGTTTGGAACTTGTCAGGGCCGACGAGGCGGATAGGTTCGATAGAGGTCATGTATGAGGTAAAGATGACATTCCATATTGGTGCAAAGCCTGGAGAGATTGCCGAAACAGTCCTCATGCCGGGAGACCCCTACCGGGCTAGATGGGCTGCGGAGACCTTCCTGAAGGATGCCGTATGCATCAATCAGGTGCGCGGTATGTTGGGCTTTAGCGGAACGTGGAATGGCCACCGTGTCACAATTCAGGGCTCTGGCATGGGGATGCCATCTCTGTCGATCTATGCCAACGAGTTGATCCGCAATTACGGCGCGAAGACGCTGATCCGCATCGGCTCTGCCGGAGCAATGCTTGCGCATGTGAAAGTCCGCGACGTGGTAGTGGCAATGACCGCCTCGACAATGGCGACACCATCGCGGGGCTTTTTCCGCGAAATGCAGTTCGCACCGTGTGCCGACTACGGGTTGCTGGAGAAGGCCGTTGCAGCGGGGCGACAAAAGGGGACGTGTGTCCACGTTGGCGGGATATACTCGTCAGATGTGTTTTATGACGAACGGCCCGACCTGACTGACATGTTAGCGCGTCACGGTGTTCTTTGCGTCGAGATGGAAGCAGCGGAACTATATACTATTGCGGCACGACACGGTGCGCGGGCGTTGGCGATCTTGACGATCTCCGACCACCTCGTAACACACGAAGCACTGCCCGCCGAGGATCGCGAAAGGACATTTGGCGACATGGTCGAAATGGCTCTGAACGCAGCTTTCGCCTGAGGCGGTTGCAAGCGGGCGCGCGGCCACATCGCCAACGGGATATTGTTTGGCAGAAAATGAGGCCGGACGAATTGCTAGCTTTGCGCCAGCAGGTCAACGACACGTGCGGCAACGGTCCCTGGGCGGGCAGGCTTGAGAGCACGCAGGGTGAGGGCACGCGGCAGCGTCAACCGCTGGCCAAATGGCGCGACAAGCGCGCCAGATGCAAGGTGGTCTGCAACAAGCGCCTGATGGCCTATCAGAACACCCGCTCCATCAATCGCTTCACCTACGGCGAGAGAATAAAGTGAAAAGACTGGTCCTCGCGGCGTGAAGGTCGTTTCAGGCAGCGCAGCGTGCAGCCAAGCAGGCCAATCATCGGCCCATGCGCTGTCGGTGAGGCAGGGTACGTGAGCAAGATCGGTTGGGTGTTGCAAGCGAGTCGCAACGGGGGGTGCGCAAACCGGAAAGATGATGTCTGGCCCAATCTCTTTGCCTGCGCCAGGTTCTTCGAAAAACAGGGTCAGGTCAAACGGGATGCGCTTGAGGTCGGGCGGACGTTCGAGGGCGGTAACAGATAAGTTCACACCCGGCAGTAGCGACCGGACCGTGGACAAGCGCGGCGCTAGCCAGAGGGTGGCAATGGCAGGCAGCGTTGCAATGTGGATATCCTTTGGAGCGGCTTCGGTCCGCAGGGTCTGAACTGCAAGTCCCAGCGCATCAAACGCCGCAACAAGCGACGGCAAGACACGCTCTCCCACCGCTGTCAGCCGCACACCGCGCGCGTGGCGGTCAAACAGGGCGGAGCCTAGGTCGGCTTCAAGGAGTTTGATGTGAGCAGTGATGGCGCCGGGGGTGACGCCCAGTTCTGTGGCAGCACCAGCGAAGCCGCCTAGCCGAGCCGCCGCTTCAAAAGCGCGAAGGGCGTTCAAGGGCGGTCCTTTGGGGCGCGGAGGTGCGACGGACATAGCGAGACTCACTTTTAGTAGCCCTATTTTTTTGCAAATCTGATTTGTGCTGTCTAGCGCGGACAGTCAGGTTTGCTGCAATGTCAGGAGAGCGAACGATGCCACACCTAAGAAATCGCGACTGGGTGCCGTCTGAGTGCGAGAAACTGATTCAGCGCTATGCTCGCGAGACTGCACAGCCTTCGGAGAGGGTGGCCGCGAGGATCGAGACCTTGATCGAGCGGAACGCCGATATTCATGAACGGGAGTGCTTCAACCTCAATCCCGCTACTAACACAATGAATCCGAAGGCAGAGGCTGCGCTGGCACAAGGTCTGGGAGCCCGACCTTCACTTGGCTATCCCGGCGACAAATACGAGATGGGGTTGGAAGCGATTGAGGAGATCGAAGTCATAGCGGCCGAACTGGCGGCTGAGATCTTTCAGGCCAAGTTTGCCGAGATTCGGGTGTTTTCTGGCGCGATGGCAAATCTTTACGGGTTTATGGCGCTGACGAAACCGGGAGATGCCATCATTGTGCCACCGGCTAGCATTGGCGGCCATGTTACGCATCACGCTGCAGGATGTGCGGGGCTTTATGGGCTAGTGAGCTACCCTGCGCCGGTCAATGCAGACGGATACACAATTGATATCGAGGCACTGAGGGCACTAGCACTCCGGGTACGACCAAGACTGATCACGGTGGGGGGATCGCTCAATCTGTTTCCCCATCCGGTGCGCGATCTTCGGGCGATTTCTGATGAGGTGGGTGCCAAACTGTTGTTTGATGCAGCGCATCAGTGCGGGATCATTGCCGGCCTACAATGGGCCAATCCTCTGTCTGAAGGCGCGCATCTGATGACGATGTCCACTTACAAGAGCCTGGGCGGACCGGCAGGTGGGCTGATCGTGACTAATGAGGCCGACATCGCCGAAGCGCTGGACCATATCGCCTATCCGGGCATGACGGCGAATTTCGATGCTGGGCGAGTGGCGGCACTGGCCCTGACGTTGCTGGACTGGCGCGAACACGGCAAGGCCTATGCCAACAAGATGGTCTCAGTCGCACAGTCACTTGCTTCGGCATTGGCGGCAGAGGGCTTGCCGGTGTTCGGCCGCAATCGCGGCTATACGCGGTCACATCAGTTCGCGGTGGAAGCGGCGGCCTTTGGTGGGGGGCAAACCGCGTCGAAAACCTTGCGCAAGGCTGGATTTCTCGCATGCGGGATAGGGTTACCGATCGCCGAGGTTTCGGGTGACCTCAATGGTTTGCGGATTGGGACGCCAGAACTCGTACGGTGGGGCGTTGACGAGGAGCATACGGCGGAACTGGCGCGCCTCATCGTGGCGGGGCTTCGTGCGAACGATCCCGTTGCGCTAGCGAGCGAGGTTGCGGCGTTCCGGCGCACATTTGATCGTCTGCATTTCATCCGGCACTGAGACCGGGGCTCTAGAACTATGCGATTAGATAAAGCTGAGGAGTCAGGCAGGGTGCGCCAAAGGGGCCATTGCGGCAATTTCGGAGGCGACACGCTTTTGCATGTCCCAGAGGTAACTGTCACGGATACCGAGTTGTTCGAGATGCTCCACGGTGTTGCGCAGGTAAGCGGCGCAGGAACCGGCGTGACCAGCAGCGCGCGCGAGGCGGCGGGCCTGCTCTTCGAGCGGCAAATAGACATAGTATGGGTCCGACGGCGGCGCTGCATAGAACGTCAGAGCGCGAATGGTTGCATCGGACGTGCGGCAATTGACCCACCGCACAGACGCGATGTCCTCGTGATAGGACACTTCCCTTTCGAGAAGGCGCAGCATGTCCTGGAAGGCGTCGCCGGTCTCGATCCGGTATGCCACGCCGTTGCAGGCCCCGCCACGGGCTAGTGCCAGCATCAGGCCAGGTTGTTCGCGGGTTGCACGCCAGCGAACGATATCGAGCGAGAAGCAGCGACGCCAGCCATGGAGACGGGCGGGACGTGCCTCGACATGGTTGAAGGCTGGCTTCCAGATCAGTGAGCCGTAAGCGAAGATCCAGAAGGGCCGACCGGCATTGTGTGCGAGAAGGTCGTGTGCGAGCTGTTCGCGGTCGGCATCGCTCAAGGGGGTGAGACCAGCTTCTGGTCCGCTGTCGGGTTCAAGCCGTTCGACGCGGGCCACGAGATCTTCGGTGAGATGAGGCGTGCGGCGGGGATGTTGGCGCATGGGGTTGTCTCAGACACCGTGGCTGCGGTCATAGTTGTTAGGCGATGGCGATGTCCAACCGGTCAGGGTTGCCGGATCGGGCCGTAGAACTTCAACCAGAAGCGGATGGCATGCTGCTGTGTCCGAGGAGTGCTCGGACGAGCAATCGCCGCCCGGACAGGCAGAGAGCGCGCCAAGGAGGTCAATCTCGGCGAAGAACTCAATGTAGTCGCCGGGGCGGACGGGCGAGGCTTTCATGAAATACTGGCCAGTGTCGCGGGTGAAACCCGTGCACATGAAGACGTTCAGGACATCGTGGACATGGGGTTCGGCCTGTAGCGGATTGACGCCAGTTTCGGCTGCCAGGGCGCGGCTGAGGTTCGAATGGCAGCAATGGTGGTACTGGCCGCCGTGCGACAGGAGGTTGTGGGTGTAGGGGTCGCAGCGGGTGCCGATCACGTCATGGACGGAGCCGCCGAAGCTGTCGAAGCCGTACCAGTCGAGCGTGTCGTGAGTGATTGTGGCCATCGGACGCAGATGGGGGAACGAAGACCACATGCGGTCACCGGTGGACAGGTGCGTGCCATGCAGGGCGCGGGTCTTGCCGGAGTAGAAACGCTCGGACAGGTCGGCGGCGTTCCAGAGGTTGAGGTCGCCGACCTGTGGGCCTTCGACGGAATGGATGCGGAAGAAGTGACCTGCGGGGACATGGAATGTCCGAGCATCGCGCGGCGGAACAAGGA
>JBATMT010000370.1:0-2350 GCA_049289975.1 Paracoccaceae bacterium
CTTCTGGCACTGGTCGGAATTCTGGGCACCATCACCTTCGGCTGGCTGGCGCTTGGCTATGGGCGCAACCCGCATGCGGAAGGCAAACTGGCTGACGCAACGATTGCGGTGGCCGAAATACCCGACACGATCAAGCAACTGATCAAGAACAAGGACCCGCGTGTCGCAAATCGTTGGCAGCGCTTTGGTGACAAGGCGGCATGGTCGCCCGCCGAGGGCGCGCCATCGCTTGCGGCGGACGGCTATCTGCTCCTCAGCCGTTTTTCGGGTGACGAGAACCGCAGTCTGATCGAACTGGTCGATCTGGGCGACTATCAGACCAAATATCGCTGGCTGCCGGACGTGACGCAGATCCTTGACGGTGTGCCGCGCGTGTCGAACATCACCAAGTTCGACCGCTGGTCGCCGCGCATGTTCAGTTTCGTCCACCCCTATCTGATGGGCAACGGCGACCTGATCGTAAAAGACCACCAATCACCGCTTGCCCGTGTCGACCAGTGCGGCAAAGTGCTGTGGAAGCAGTTTGACGATTTGGTTCACCATTCGACCAACAGCGATGCCGAGGGCAATCTCTGGGTTCCGACGCTGATCGACCCCGGCAATCCCGATTACAACAAGCACTTCTTCCAGGACGGCATTGCAGAGTTTTCGTCCGAGGACGGCCATGTGATGTTCAACCGTTCACTGCCCGACCTGCTGGTCAAGGAAGGCTACGAGGCAATGATGTTTGGCTCGGGCGCGTATCGCGATGATGCGCTGCATCTGAACGACATCGAAGTCGCGCAGGCGACCGGCCCCTATTGGCAGAAGGGCGACCTGTTCCTGAGCCTGCGCCACACGTCGATGATCGTTCTCTATCGGCCGTCGGTCGACAAGATCATCTGGATCAAGCAAGGCCCTTGGCTCGCGCAGCATGACGTTGACATCATTGACGATCATACGATCGCGGTCTTTGACAATAACGCCATCGACTATGGCTTCGGCTGGTATGTGAAGGGCCATAGCAACGTGATGTTCTATGACTTCGCCACCAACCAGACCTCGGTACCGTATGACAAGACACTGGCAGACCTGGACATCAAGTCGCTGACCGAGGGGCTGTTCGACATGTCCACCCAAGGCAGCGTGATGGTCGAGGAACAGAACTCGGGCCGGATCGTCATTCTTGACAAGGCCGGCAAGCTGGTGAGCGAATATGTGAACCGCGCCAAGGACGGCAAGGTCTATGACCTCGGCTGGAGCCGGATGATTTCGAGGAACGAGGGCGATGCGGTGCTTGCCGCGCTGAAGGCTCGTCCAGCGTGCCAATGATCGGACGTCGGTTGCGCCTCGTGCTTGCGGGCATCGGCGCTTTGCTGCTGGCGGCGGCCGGGGCCGTGGGGCTTTGGTCTGTCTGGCCGCATTCCACCGTGACGATCACGATCGACCCCGGACAGCATTTCCAAACCATCCGTGACTGGGAAACGACCGCCGAGGTGTTCTGGACACCAGATTACGAACCGTTCCGGCAAGACATCTACGAGCGACTTGTGACCCAGATCGGCATTAGTCGGGTGCGGCTGGAAAGTTTCTCTGGCGCGGAAAACACCGACAAGTCGTTCGAGAAGTTCCGCTCGGGCGAAATCGACATGCAAGGCTGGCGCGACCGGCGCTATACCACCGTCAACGATGACGCGGACCCATTCCACATCAACCCCGCAGGCTTCGACTGGGCCAATCTGGATTGGCGGATCGACAACCACCTGTTGCCAATCCTTGCCGCCGGAAAGAAGCATGGTCAGAAGATCGACATCAGCTTTTGCTATGTGGCCTTCACCAAGCAGATCAAATCGGGCATCTACATCCATACCGACCCAGAGGAATATGCCGAATTCATTCTCGCGGCGTTCCTGCATATGCGTGACAAGTACGGGATCGTGCCGGATTACTTCGAGCCGCTGCTGGAACCCGACAATATCAAGCAATGGACACCGCACAGCTTTGGTGTGGCGATTGCGGCAGCAACCAAGCGGCTGAAGGAGGCGGGTTTCGCGCCAAAGATCGTCTTGCCATCGGTCACAAACATCCACAATGCGATCCCATGGCTGAAAGAGATCGAGAAAGTGCCGGGCGCGATGGATCTGGCGCGTGAGTTTTCCTACCACCGCTACTATGGAGGCGAGATCAAGGTATTGAACTCGGTCCACGAGCGCGCGGCGGAGCGCGGTCTGGAAACCGCAATGCTCGAATATTGGGGCGGCAAGGGCACCTATGACCTTTTGCACAACGATCTGAAATATGCACAGGTCTCGGCATGGCAGGGACGCACCGCGCTGACCCAGCACAAGTTCGACCTGTCGCGGCCCAAGGG
>JBATMT010000371.1:0-12282 GCA_049289975.1 Paracoccaceae bacterium
CGGCCCCGAAGTCGCGCCACGAGGCCGCGGCGATGGCGCGGCGTTCCAGGGTTTCGAGCCGCTTCTCGACGGCGCTCACCACGCGGGCGGCGAAGGATGCGTCCGGGGTCACGAGGACGGATTGCGCGCTTTCGTCATGTTCGGCCTGCGACAAGAGATCTAGGGCGATCCAGTCGGGGTCGTTGTCAGCGTCGGCGATGACGAGGATTTCCGAAGGGCCGGCGATCATGTCGATGCCGACACGGCCGAAGACCCGGCGTTTGGCGGCGGCGACATAGGCGTTGCCGGGTCCGGTGATCTTGTCGACCGGAGCGATGGTCGCAGTGCCGTAGGCGAGCGCGGCAATGGCCTGTGCGCCGCCGATCCGGTAGATACGGTCGACACCGGCAAGGCGGGCAGCGTAAAGGACCGCAGGGTTCACGATCCCGCCGGGGGTCGGGCAGGTCACGGCAAGAAAGCGAACACCGGCGACCTTGGCCGGAATGGCGTTCATCAGGACCGAAGACGGATAGGATGCGAGCCCGCCCGGTACATATAGCCCTGCCGCAGAAACTGGCGACCATCGCCAGCCAAGCGATGCCCCTGCCCCGTCGGTCCAGCGCTGGTCCTCGGGCAACTGGCGTGCGTGGTAGGCGCGAATGCGGTCAGCGGCGAGGTCAAGCGCTGCGCGCACGTCAGGATCGACCCGAGCGCATTCGGCCTCGATCTCGGCCTCGCTGAAGGCCAGCGTTTCGGGTGTCAGTTCCAGCCTGTCGAACTTCGCCGTCAGTTCGATGAGCGCCGCATCGCCCCGGTCGCGCACGTCAGCAATGATCGCGGCAACGGCGGCGTCCACGTCGGGCGCGTCTTCGCGCTTGGCCCCAAGAAGGGCCGTGAAGGCCGTTTCAAAGCCGGGATCGGTGGTGGTGAGGAACTGGGGCATGGCAGAACTCCTTCGCGCCCCCCTTTACGGAAGCGCGGGACGGGGCTCAAGCGGCTCGTGCAGTCTTTACCCGGCATTAGGGGACCGAGCGCATGCTCGTCGCGCGGTACAGGCTGGGGAGCCGATGACCGCGTCGGGAAATGGCAGCCTGTCCTGCGGGGCAGGCTGTTCCATTTTCTGGAGTGCACATGGGGCTCTGCCCCCGTCCGGATTGCATCCGGCCTCCCCCGGGGTATTTCGGGCCGAAAAATGAATGTCTGCATTTTCCGACAGTAAGTACCCCGGGGGTCAGGGGGCAGCGCCCCCTGCCTTGTTGTCGACAGGAGACGAAATTTCCTTCTCAAGCGGATGGCCAACAATCCAGCGGCCTTTGCGTGGGGGCGCCGATGGCTGCCATCCGTGGGCGAGGTAGAACTTCAACGCGGTCTCGGTGCTGGTAAGGTGCGCGCGGGTGATCCCTTCTGCGGCCAGGGATGTCTCCATCACCGAGAGAAGCACGCTGCTGGCGCCAGTGCGGCGCGCGGCAGGAACGACATAGTTCAGGGTAATCTTGCCAGCGCCCTCGGCATGTCCCGGGCGCGTGGTCTGTCCGACAGCGACAATGCTGCCCTCGCGCTCGGCCACCCAGACCGCAGCGAGCGGGTCGGCGATCATGGCGGCAATGCTATCGGGTGACTTGTTAGCCAGCCAGTTGGCGATCGCGTCGCGTTCATCATGATGGTCAGCGGAGCAGAGGAACCGGATCGAGGCACAAATGACATCGGACGCAGCAGCGGCATCTTCCGGACGCGCCGGACGGATTGCAAGCTCCGGAAGCGGCGGCATCGCTATTCCGGGTGATGTGGAACGTGACCAGATGGGGCGACGTAGGGGCGCGTCATATCCTTCAGCGTCAGATCGAGGCATTCCACATCGGCTGCAATCGCACCGTCACCTGCGAGTGTCACCGTCACGCGGCCCGCGCCGTCTGCCGTTGGTTCCCATGCCAGTGACAGGATCGACAGGATGAGGTCCTTGTCGGTCCGGTCGATCCCCTGACTTGCGACATGGGTGACGTCCGAAATGACGAGCAGCGCGCGCGCGCGCTCGTAGGGACGGGCGGCCTTTTCGGCGAAGGCGCGATCTTCCCAGCGGAAGCGATTGACGAGAAGCGCTAACGTGCGGCCCTTGCGGTCCCAGCGCATTTCCGTTGCAGGCAGGACCGCATCTTGCACAAGTGCCGAGATGACCCCGAGGTCATCTGCTGTTTCAGCCTTGAGCGAAAGAACCTGTTCTGCGCCGTCTTCGAACTTTGCGTCTGCCATAGTCATTCGCCCTTGATACGTTCGATATCTGCACCCACTGCGGAAAGTTTTTGTTCGACATGCTCGTAACCACGGTCGAGATGGTAGACCCGGCGTACCAGTGTTTCGCCTTCTGCAGCAAGCCCAGCGAGGATCAGGGACACAGAAGCCCGCAGGTCGGTCGCCATCACCGGCGCACCCTTGAGTCGTTCGACACCAGTAACAGTGGCGTGGCCGCCGTGAACCTCGATCCGTGCGCCCATGCGGGTCAGTTCCGGGGCATGCATGAAACGGTTCTCGAAAATGGTTTCCTCGAGCACGCTCGTACCGTTCGCGGTGCACATCAGCGCCATCATCTGGGCTTGCAGGTCGGTCGGGAAGCCGGGGAAAACCTCTGTCTTTACATTCACGGCTTCGACACGCCCGTTCTTGCGACGGACGGTCAGGCTGCCCTTTACCTTGTCTTCGGTAATTTCCACGCCAGCTTCCTCGAGCTTGTCGGAGAAGCTCGACACAAGGTCACGGCGACCGCCAAGAAGTTCCACCTCGCCGCCCGCGATGGCGGGCGCGATCATGTAGGTGCCAAGTTCGATCCGGTCTGCAACTACCCGGTGTGTAGCACCATGCAGACGGTCAACACCCTGAATTTCGATGGTAGACGTACCTTCGCCCGCAATTTGCGCCCCCATCGCGCGCAGGCAAGCCACAAGATCGACGATCTCGGGCTCGCGCGCCGCGTTTTTGAGGACTGTGGTGCCCTTGGCCAGAGTCGCCGCCATGACGATATTTTCCGTCGCGCCGACCGAGGCAAAGCGCTGTTCGATGACAGCACCCTTCAGGCCGCGCGGCGCATGGGCGTGCAGATAGCCCTCTTTCAGTTCGATCTCGGCGCCAAGTGCTTCAAGCCCCGAGATATGCAGGTCCATCGGCCGCGCCCCGATGGCGCAACCGCCCGGCAGCGAGACGATAGCGCGACCCGCGCGCGCCAGAAGCGGGCCAAGCACGAGATTGGAGGCGCGCATCTTGCGCACGATGTCATAGTCGGCGGTCAGGTTGGTCAAGTCGTGCGACGAAAGCGCCAGAACCTGCCCGCCCTGCATAGAGGTCACTTCGGCACCCAGCGATTGCAGAAGCTGGGTCATTGTCTTGATATCCGACAGGCGTGGCGCGTTGGTCAGCGTCAGCGGTTCATCGCTAAGCAGCGTTGCTGGCATCAGCGTCAGACAGGCATTCTTTGCCCCGGCGATGGGTATCGCCCCCTTGAGCGGGCCATTGCCCCTGACCAAAATCGAATCCATCTGCCCGCCTCATTCTTTCTCTTGTGTGTCCGCTTCATCCGCCGTGCCAGCCTCGCGCGCCCGTGCCTGCACCTTGCGGCGCTGGAGGTTGGCGCGAAGGGCCGCCTTCAGCCGGTCTTCGCGGCTTTCGGTCCCACCGGATTTGGTCGGTTTCTTGTCCATGCGCTCTTTCCTACAGGCTCTGCAGAAAAGGGTCCAGATTACCCTTGCGCGAGGAAAAATTTGCGACTAACACGCCCCCCACCAACGGCGCTGTGGTAGCTCAGTGGTAGAGCACTCCCTTGGTAAGGGAGAGGTCGTGAGTTCAATCCTCTCTCACAGCACCATCTTTTTCCTGCAAGATGAATGACCTGCGCGATCACTGTCCGATGGGGCGTGACCTGCTTGTGACATCGCGACCATGCATCACTGGAATGGGTTGCTGTCCGACTTGAGCGCGCTGACACATTCGATCAACGCTCCGACTGATGCGCGAGAGCCGGCGAGGGAATAGCTTTCGACGCTTTCTCCGCTTTCGTTGGACAGGTAGAGTACGTTGCCCGCCATCACCTCGTTCATGAAGCGGATGCCCGCGTCACTGTCCGGGATGTTGAAGAAGACACTCTGTTCGTGCAACTCGGCAGCCGTCAGCGACCAGGGTGAGCGTCTGTCGACCTGTACCGCGAGGTTGGCGGTATCGCCCTGCCCCAGTTGCCAGGTTTCATTGTAGAACTGCAACTGGACCATTTCCTCTGCGTCGGCCCACATCGAGAAAGACCGTCCGCCGTCGGTCACCTGCGCGAGGCAGGAGAAGCTGCCATCATCGAAGCCGACGACGCGGACCTCCCAGGCCTTGTGCGAAAATACCACCTGCGAACTGGACTCGGCACAGGCTGGCAAGGCGGCAAGAAAGACCGCTCCAGCCAGTACAAGGGGGCCAAACAGGCCGATTTTCCGGGACATTGCATGCTCCGATCACGGTTGCGTTACGCAATGTTGAACCGCACCGAGATGGCAAGCAAACGAAAAAGGCGAGGAAATTTCGTGTCCGTTGTGCGGAGGAAGGGCTGGATCAGCCCTTCCAGTTCCAAGGTCGGGTGAATTGGCCAAGCAGGTTGTTAACGACCTGATCGTCAACCGGGCCAGTCTTATCGAGCCGGGCGACGAGACCGAGTTTCTTGTCTTCGACGACTTCGGCGACCTTGGCGGCGATGCCAGCCTCGGCAAGGGCTGCGTCATAGACGCGCGCTATTGCCATGCGCCGTAGGTCGGGCTTGAAGATCTTGCCAACGGCGGTTTTGGGAAGTTCCGTCATGATTTCGACGTGCTTGGGCACGGCGGCGCGCTCTTGAATCTGGTCGCGTGACCAGGCCAGAAGGTCATCGGTGGTCACGTTCGCACCCTTGACCAGTTCGACATAGGCGCAAGGCAGTTCGCCCGCGAATGCGTCCGGCTGGCCGATGGCTCCGACGAAGGCTACGGCGGGATGGCGAGCGAGCGCCTCCTCGATCATGGCGGGGTCGATGTTGTGGCCACCACGGATGATCAGGTCTTTGGCGCGGCCCGTGATCCAGAGATAGCCGTCAGCATCGACGCGGCCGAGGTCGCCCGTGCGAAGATAACGGCCTTCGGCAAAGAGCGAGCGGTTCTTGTCGACTTCGGTATAGGTAGAGCCTGCAAAGACGCCGGGGTTGGCGACGCATATTTCCCCAACCTCATCGGTGCCGCATTCCTTGACCACCTCGCCTTCGGAGTTGGTATGGAGGATGCGGACGTGGGTGTAGGGCATCAGCACGCCGACAGAACCCACCTTCTTTTGGCCGTTGACGGGGTTGCAGGACACGAGGCAGGTGGCCTCGGTCAGGCCGTAGCCTTCGGAGATCTGCACGCCGGTTGCCTTGGCGAAGCGGCTGTAAAGTTCAAGCGGCAGAGGTGCCGAGCCGGAGATTGCGGTGCGCAGGGTGGATATGTCGGCATCTACCGGGCGCTGCATCAGGGCGGCGATCGCGGTGGGCACCGTGATCAGGAACGAAACCTGCCAGCGTTCGATGAGTTTCCAGAAGTTGTCGAAAACCCCCTCGCCGCGATAGCCCTGCGGGGTCGGCAAGACCATGTGCGCGCCGGAGGCAATGCAGGACATGAGCACCGGATAGGCCGCAAAGACGTGGAACAGCGGCAGCGGGCAGATCAGAACGTCGCTGGCATCAAAGAGCAGCGTTTCGCCGAGCCAGCCGTTGTAGATCATGCCGGAATACTTGTGCTGGGCAACCTTCGGCATCCCGGTTGTGCCGCCGGTGTGGAAATAGGCTGCGACGCGGTCGATGGGCGTATCCACGAATGTCAGCCGTTCGGCCGGTTGGCGCGCCACGGACTGCCGGAAGGGAATGACACGCGCCTTGTGGGTAACCGGGTTCTTCGGACGGATCAGCGGGACGATCCAGCTTTTGGGAGGGCTGAGATGGCGGTTGAGGTCAACCTCGATAACCGTTTCGACATTCGGGGCCAGCGCCACGGCGGCTGCGGCCTTTTGCGGGACATCGGTCTTGGGAAAGGGCTTGAGCGTGACCAGAACCTTGGCCTTGGTTTCGCGTAGGATTGCGGCGATCTGCTCCGGCTCGAGGAGCGGGTTGATCGGGTTCACAATCCCCGCAACCATCCCTGACAGCAGGGTGACTGCCGTTTCGGTGCAGTTGGGAAGCAGATAGGCCACGACATCGGTTTCACCAACGCCAAGGCTGCGGAACAGGTTCGCACATTGCGTGACCTGCGCGTGGAGGTCCGACCAATTCAGCGTTTCCGCCTTGTCTTTTGGCCCCGAGAGAATCTGGAAACTTACGGCTGGCCGCTTTGGATGCGCATCGCGCGTCCGGGTCAAGAACTGGTACATCGTGACAGGAAGGTTGCGATCTTCCCAGCGCATTGCCTGTTCGATTGCATCGCGGTCAGCGACGCTAGCGAATCTTCCCATTGGTAACCTCCCCAGAGGCCGTTCCCCTACGGCCCGTAAACATTCACCAAACAATGTGCGTAAAGCCTACGTCGGACAAGTCCGGAGGCGGGAAAATACAAAATTCGTCACGTCATTCCGGTTGCACGACCCCGAAATCTGGCAATCGGATCGAGGCTAGGCGGCTTCCTCGAATGCACCGTCGGTGAATTGCAGGCGCGCCAGTCGGGCATAGAGACCATCTTGCTGGACCAATTCGTCGTGGGTGCCCTCGGCAACGATACGGCCTTGATCGAAAACGACAATCCGATTGGCTTTCTTGACCGTGGCAAGACGGTGGGCGACGATAATGGTGGTGCGACCAACGGCCAGTTCATCGACGGCCTTTTGCACCGCACGTTCGCTTTCGGCATCAAGCGCTGATGTGGCTTCGTCAAGGAGTAGCACCGGCGCGTCGCGCAAGATGGCGCGCGCAATGGCGATGCGCTGTTTCTGCCCGCCAGACAGCATGACCCCACGCTCGCCCACAAAGGTCTCATAGCCGTCGGGCAACGCCTTCAGGAAGTCATGTGCGGCAGCCGCAGCCGCAGCGGCTTCAACCTCGGAATCAGTCGCTTCGGGGCGGCCAAAGCGGATGTTCTCGCGTGCCGAGGCGGCGAAGATCACCGGGTCTTGCGGGACAAGCGCGATGGATCGACGGAAATCGCCGCGGCCCATGTCTTTAAGGTCTATGCCATCAAGAAGGATGCGACCCTTGTCGGGGTCGTAGAACCGCTGGATCAGTTGAATGACAGTGGTCTTGCCCGCACCAGAAGGGCCGACCAGAGCAACGGTTTCGCCCGGTCTTATCTTGAGGTTCACCTGGTCGAGGGCAGACTGGCTTGGTCGGGTTGGATAGTGGAATGTCACGTTGTCAAAGGTGATCTCGCCCCGGACGGGACGTTGCAGATCGTGCGGAACTGGCGCATCGGCAATGGTATCGCGCGCAGAAAGCAGTTCTGCCAAACGTTCGGTGGCACCTGCGGCGCGCTGAAGTTCACCCCATATCTCGGAAAGTGCGCCCGTAGATCCGGCGACCATCACCGAATAGATCACGAACTGCACGAGGTCGCCGATGGTCATGGTTCCGCCGCGTACATCGCGGGCGCCGACCCAGAGGACCCCAACAACGCCAGCAAAGATCAGGAAGATGACAATGACGGTCATCTGCGCGCGAGCCTTGATACGGACGCGGGCGGAGTCGTAGGATTTTTCCGTCACATCGGCAAAAGCACGACGGCTTTCATTTTCGTGGGTGAAGGCCTGAATGGTCTGCACCGACGACAGTACCTCGGACGCCTGACCGGAAGAGTGTGCGATCCAGTCCTGATTTTCGCGGCTGAGCGAGCGCAGTCGGCGGCCCATCACGATGATAGGCACGACGACCGCGGGCACGATCAGCAGCACAAGGCCGGTCAACTTGGCCGAAGTGAACATCATCAGGATCAAGCCGCCCACAAGGATGAGGACGTTGCGCAGCGCCACCGAAACTGACGAGCCGATAACAGACAGGATCAACGTGGTATCGGTAGTAATGCGGCTGAGAACCTCGCCGGTCATCAGGCGTTCGTAGAAGGCAGGGCTCATGCCGACCATTCGGTCGAATACCGCGCGGCGGATGTCGGCGACGACCCGCTCGCCAAGGCGGGTGACAAGCGCGTAGCGCGCGCCGGTGCCAAAGGCGAGCAGTGCGGCTATGACGAGGGCGGCGAGGAAATACTGATCCAGAAGGGCGGCGCCCTTGTTGAAACCGTCAACCACCCGGCGCACGGCAAGCGGGAGGATCAGGCTGACGGAGGCGGTGAGCACCAGCGCCAGCAACGCCAGAAAGGCGGTGCCGCGATAGGGTCGCACAAACGGCCAGAGCGCGCGCAGCGATCCGACACGCTTCGAGGTGCCGCGATCTTCAAGGACGGTTTCTGGTCTGCGGGCCATGATGCCTCCGGCTTTGGTCTGCCGCGCGGTTTAGGCGGTCGGGACCGAAGCGGCAAGGGCGGGGTTGTCGCAGCACGGATCAATCCTGAGCGGTCATCGTGCGGTGTCATGCCGGGGATATGGAGCGGGCGGCGGGAATCGAACCCGCGTCTTTAGCTTGGAAGGCTAAGGTCTTACCATTACACAACGCCCGCGTGGGCGCCTTGATACAACCCTGTATCGACGAGTGCAAGGCGGTGGATCGCGCTACTGCGGGCATCATTCATTCATCGCAAATTTTTCACGATTACGGCGCAGGCACCGTGAAAAGAGCCGGAATGCTTGCCAAGGATCAGGGCCGCGCGTTGCCATTGAATACGCAGGCGCGGCCCTGACTGGTCGTTACTGGCCGAGCGTCTTGATACGGCCTTCGACGGTCGGTGCGACCTTGCCAGCCTTCTCGACGTAGTTCATCACATCGGTTGCAACCAGATTGCCGCCGCCTGTGCCGGTGATGATCTTGCCGCCACCCAGCGCCGCATAGCCGTCGCCACCGCCAAGGATGTAGTCGTTGACCGCAACCTTATAGAGCTTGTCGGCCTCGAGCGGTGCGCCACCGACCATGACTTCTGACACGCGCGCACCGGCTTCGGCGGACGGGTCCATGGTGAAGGTCATGCCCGACACCTGAGGGAAGCGCCCTGCCCCCTTCTCGACCTGGCTGACGCCATTTTCGAGGGCAAGCAGGAGTTGCGAGCCGGGAAGCTCGGTGACCATGGTCACGTTGCCGAACGGCAGTTCGCTGAGCATGTCACGGCGGGTGAGCTTGGTGCCAGCGTCATAGGTGCGGTCGGCGCGGATGCCGCCGCCGTTCATTATGGCGACATCAGCGCCTGTGGCCGCGCGCATGGCGTCGGCAATCAGGTCACCCATTGTCGATTCTTCAGCGCGCACCACGTTTCTGCGGCTGTCGAGCGGGGTGTCTGTGGTGCCGATCTCGACGTTAAGGGTGTCGTCGAGTTTCTTGGTGAACTCGTCGGCCATCGCCTGACTGTCGGGATCCGGGGCAACCGTCGCTGTGTCGATGAAGCGGAAGGCGGGGGTCCAGCTGATGGTCTTCTTGCCGTCCTTCTCGCCCACCTCGACGGTCAGATCGACAGGCGTCAGGAACTGACCGTCGATAGAGGTTTCGACATAGGCGGTCACACCGTCATAGGCGGTGGCATAGGAATGATCATCGCCCGAAAGGACGAGATCGAACTTGTGGCTCTTGATCAGGGCGCGGTCGTTTTCCATGTCGGTCTGCACGACGGCCACAACGATGTCGGCACCGTCTTCTCGCGCCTTTTCGGCGGCGGCGATGGCGGTATCGACTGTGGGCAGGAACTTCAGGCTGCCGGTCGAGGAAACCTCAGGCGAGGTGTCTTGCGCCACGGGCACCAGCGCGACCTTGAGACCACCAACATCCTTGACCATCACGCCGCCAAGACCTTCGATGGCCGATCCGTCATCTTTAGTGATGTTGATGGCTGCCCAAGGGTATTTCGACGCCTTCATCTTTTCGTAGAAATTCTCGGGGCCGAAGTCGAATTCGTGGTTGCCGGGCACGGCAATGTCGAAGGGAACCAGATTGGTGAAATCGATGGTGTTCTGGCCCTTGTCAAAGCCCGACATGATCGACGGCGAAAGCATGTCGCCATCAAAGACATAAAGCGTATTCGGATTGGCGGCGCGTTCGGCCTTTGCCACGGCGTTCAGTCGGGCAAAGCCGCCACGGCCATCTTCTTCGGCATAGTTATAAACGTCACCAACGCCCAGAAAGGTCAGTTTTACCGTGTCGGCCATTGCGGGAAGAGCAGGCATCAGGGCCGCAAGCGCGATCGTCGAAACGGAGCGGATGGAAAGACGGGAAAGACGCGACATGTAAACCTCCGGTGTGAACTGATTTGGGGATGGTCGTTCCGCTGCCAGCGTCTGTCAACTTGCGATCTGGAAGATCGGCGAACAACCGACAGGCATTGACCATCGATGTGCAAAACGGCATGAGCGCGGCATGCTGATCCTGAAGATATTCCGTCGCCCCGAATGGGATGCATTCCGCGCCGCAGGTCAAACGGCGGGTGCGCCAATTGATCTGTCAGACGGATACATTCATTTCTCCACCACGGCACAGGCCGCCGAAACTGCGGCCAAGCATTTCGCGCAGGAAAGCGATCTGGTGCTTGTGGCGTGCGACCCTGATGCGCTTGGTCCGGCATTGAAGTGGGAAGTATCACGCGGCGGTGCGCTTTTCCCGCATCTCTACCGCAAGCTCGCCCTGAGTGACGTTGTCTGGGACAAGTCGCTGCCTCTGGGCGCAACCGGTCATATCTTCCCGGAGGGACTGTTTTGACGGCGCTTGAGCGCATCGCTCTGGCGGCGCTGCATCGCTGCGACCCGGAGCGCGCCCATGGCCTGTCGATTCGCGCATTGCAGTCAGGACTCGTGCCCTTGTCGGGTACTTTTACCTCTGATCGCGTGAAAACTGTGGTTGCTGGCCTCACCTTGCCAAATCCGGTCGGGCTGGCGGCGGGCTATGACAAGAATGCCGAGGCAGTGACGCCTTTGACCCGTGCGGGCTTCGGATTTGTCGAAGTGGGTGCTGCGACACCACGGCCACAGCCGGGCAACCCGCGCCCGCGCCTCTTTCGTCTGGCCGAAGATGGCGCCGTTATCAACCGTTTTGGCTTCAACAACGAAGGTATGGAAGTGATTGGCGCGCGTCTTGCCAAAGCAAGACGGCATGTGCCGGTTGGCCTCAACCTTGGCGCCAACAAGGACAGTGACGACCGGGCCGGTGATTTCGCAAAGGTACTCGACTGTTGTGGGCCACATGTGGATTTCCTGACGGTCAACGTCTCGTCGCCCAATACAGAAAAACTCCGCGACCTTCAGGGCAAAGCCGCGCTGTCAGGTCTTCTGGCCAATGTGCTGGAGCATCGCGCGGCTCTGGCTCGGCCAATCCCGGTGTTTCTCAAGATAGCACCAGACTTGAACACGGAAGAAATCGCCGATGTGGCAGAGGTCGCTTTGACGTTGAAGATCGACGGGATCATCGCGACCAACACCACATTGAACCGCGATGGACTGAAAAGCGAACATCGTGGCGAGACCGGTGGCCTGTCAGGTGGGCCGCTTTTCGAGCGGTCCACGCGCGTGCTGGCGCTGCTATCGTCGATCACGAACAAGAAGGTGCCGCTGATCGGAGTCGGCGGCATCAGCACCGCCGAGCAGGCCTATGCAAAGATCCGCGCCGGAGCGAGCGCTGTGCAGCTTTACTCCGCCTTGGTCTATAGTGGCCTTTCGCTGGCCACCGAGATCGCGCGGGGCCTCGATGCGCTGCTGGCGCGCGATGGCCTGGCCAATGTCTCGCAAGCTGTGGGGACCGGCCGAAGCGATTGGCTCTAAGCCCTACATAAAGGCATTTTCCGACTGCAAATACCCCCGCCGGAGGCTACGGAGGCGCGTCTGCGCCGACTCGATGACTCAAATTCCCAGACGGCGCATCTCGATGACCGGGCACCGATCTTGCACAACGGTAATCCCTTTGGCACGGGCCTTGTCTGCTGCAACCTCATGCGTCACGCCAAGCTGCATCCAGACGACCTTGAGGTCTGGCAACGCCTCCATCGCCTCGTCAACCAAGGCCGGAACCGCGTCGGACTGGCGGAAGACATCGACCATGGTCACACCTGCGTCGGCGGGAATGTCTCTGACCGAGGCATAGACCTTGTCTGTGCCATAGGGTGTGCCCGCCTGCCCCGGATTGACAGGAAAGACCCGCCAGCCGTGTGCGCCAAGAAACGCTGCAACGCCATGGGACGGCCGCGCCGGGTTTGGCGACCAGCCAACAACGGCTAC
>JBATMT010000372.1:0-2521 GCA_049289975.1 Paracoccaceae bacterium
ATCCGGGAAGGCCTGCTCACGGTCTTGTCAGAAATTGAGGGAGGAACTTTCACCTTCAAGACGTCGCTTGAGGACATCCACATGAATGTCGAGGCACGGCTGAAGGAGATTATCGGCGAACCGGCGGGCAGGCTGCACACGGCGCGAAGCCGGAACGATCAGGTTGCAACGGACTTCAGGCTCTGGGTCCGCGACCAGACCGACGCCGTCGTTCAAGGCCTGCTTGCGCTGCAAAAAGCCTTGCTGGCTCAGGCAGAGGCAGGGGCAGAGTGGGTCATGCCGGGCTTCACACATCTGCAGACCGCGCAACCGGTGACATGGGGTCATCACATGATGGCGTATGTCGAGATGTTTGCGCGTGACGCCGGTCGTTTTTCTGACGCCCGCAAACGGATGAACGAAAGCCCCCTTGGGGCGGCTGCGCTTGCGGGCACAGGATTCACCATTGACCGGCATATGACAGCCAAAGAATTGGGTTTTGATCGCCCGATGGCCAACTCGCTTGACGCCGTATCCGACCGTGACTTCGCGCTGGAATTCCTGTCGGTGGCGTCAATCTGCGCCGTGCATCTGTCGCGCTTCGCCGAGGAACTGGTGATCTGGTCATCGGCTCAATTCCGATTTGTAACCTTGTCGGACCGGTTCTCGACCGGGTCATCAATCATGCCGCAGAAAAAAAACCCAGATGCGGCGGAGCTAATCCGCGCCAAGATCGGTCGGATATTGGGATCAACGGTTGCGCTCTTCACTGTGATGAAGGGTCTGCCGCTTGCCTATTCAAAAGACATGCAGGAAGACAAGGAACAGGTCTTCGACACCGCAGACACTTTGATGCTGGCGCTTGCCGCGATGGAGGGCATGGTGCGTGACATGACAGCTAATCGCATAAACCTCGAAAAGGCGGCGGCCAGTGGATTTTCTACGGCTACAGATCTGGCCGACTGGCTGGTTCGTGTGGCAGGTTTGCCTTTCCGCGATGCACACCACGTGACAGGCACTCTGGTCGCTCTTGCCGAGAAGAAGGGATGTGATCTGCCAGACCTTTCGATTTCTGAGATGACTTCCGTACATCCGTCAATCACACAGGAGGTTTACTCGGTGCTTGGCGTGCACAACTCGGTTGCAAGCCGTCAAAGCTTTGGCGGCACCGCGCCTGATCAGGTCAGAACACAAGTCGCGGCGTGGAAGGCAAGGCTCGCGTAAATGTTTCGAACCGGCGTGCATTTGCTTGCGCTCGCGGCTGCTGGCCTTTCGGCCTGTTCTTATCCGCGCGCGCATGCAAGGGTCGTCGTGTCGCCGGGTGGCGTCCGTGTTGCTCCGACTCTGTCTGCGACGATTGGGGGACTCGGAGTGTCGATCAGCCAATAGGATGACCAGCAAGATGTTTCGTAGTTTAGCCGTCGTAGCCGCTTTGCTTACACTTGCGTCCTGCGGCGCAGATGGTGCGCCCAAGCCGCCAGCCAAGTCGGCGGTCTCAGTGACCGGCAGTGTTGAAATCGGCATTGCTGGTGAAGCTTGAACTCCTGAGTGTTCTGCCCTAGGCGACTTTAGTAGGTCACGCTTGATGCGAGCACACTTTACCCGGCGCAATGCGTACGTTTTTGATACGCAAGCCATGCGTTTTCCATACGTAGCCAATTAAGCAAGCCTATGATCGGACGTGCTTTAATTGGCCGTGCCCATGACGCAAAAAGGCCCGCCTGGTGTTCTCGCTTCTCACCAGCGCAATTGCACCCCAATCCTCATCTGCTATACCCGCCTGACACAGCAGTGGCGGGAGCTCGTCGTGGACCATTTTCTTTATCGCAACGGCATTCTTCATGCCGAAGATGTGGCCGTGACAGAGATCGCTGCAGCAGTCGGCACTCCGTTTTATGTTTATTCGACCGCAACGCTTGAACGCCACTATCGGCTGTTCGAGGAGGCGCTTAGTCCGCTGCCTCACCTCGTCTGTTTTGCTGTCAAATCAAACGGCAACATCGCCGTCCTGAAGACGCTCGCTCGGCTAGGCGCTGGCATGGATGTCGTGTCGATAGGTGAATACCTGCGGGCCAAGGCCGCCGGTGTTCCAGGCGAGAAGATCGTCTTTTCCGGCGTTGGCAAGACTCGCGAGGAGATGCGGACTGCGCTGCAGGGCGGCATTCGGCAATTCAATGTCGAGAGCGAGCCCGAACTGCGAGTGCTTTCGGAAGTGGCTGTTTCGATTGGGAATATTGCACCTATCACCATACGGGTGAACCCGGATGTCGATGCCCGGACCCATGAGAAGATCGCGACGGGTAAGAAGGAAAACAAGTTCGGTATTCCGATAGAGCGTGCTCGCGAGGTCTATGCCGAAGCGGCGCGCCTGCCGGGGCTAGAGATTGTCGGAATCGACGTACATATCGGTAGCCAATTGACGGACTTGGAGCCGTTCGAGCAAGCCTATCTGAAGGTTGCCGAGCTTACCCGGTTCTTACGCGCTGATGGTCACAGGATTAGCCGTCTAGACCTTGGCGGCGGTCTTGGCATTCCCTATGAG
>JBATMT010000373.1:0-13235 GCA_049289975.1 Paracoccaceae bacterium
AAAGGGTGTGGCGGCGGCGGATCTGATCCGTGACGTCTCTGAGGCGTCTTTCATGACCGACGTGATCGACGCGAGCCAGGAAGTGCCAGTCATAGTCGATTTCTGGGCACCTTGGTGCGGGCCGTGCAAGACGCTCGGCCCGGCGCTTGAGGCTGCTGTGGTGGCGGCCAAGGGCAAGGTCCGCATGGCCAAGGTCAACGTCGATGAAAATCAGGCGATCTCGGCCCAGCTCCGCATCCAGTCGATTCCGACCGTTTACGCCTTCTGGCAGGGCAAACCCGTTGATGGCTTCCAGGGCGCGGTTCCGGGGTCTGAGATCAAGGCGTTCGTGGATCGCCTGTCGGCTCTCGCGGGAGATGGCGGTCTGTCCGATGCGATTGCGGCTGCCGAGGAGATGCTGACCGAAGGCGCCGCCGTTGATGCCGCCGACACGTTTGCGGCCATTCTTGGCGAGGAGCCGGAAAATGCTGCGGCTTACGGTGGTTTGGTGCGCTCGCACCTCGCACTGGGCAATCTCGATCAGGCCGAAGCGTTCCTGACCGCTGCCCCTGCTGCCATCGCGAAGTCGGTCGAAGTTGAAGCCGCTCGCGCCCAACTCGATCTTGCCCGGCAGGCGCAAAGCGCGGGCCCAGTGGGTGATTTGCAGGCCGCCGTTGCTGCTGATCCCGCCAACCATCAGGCCCGATTCGACCTTGCGCTGGCGCTGCACGCCAATGGCCAGGTTGACGAAGCCGTCGACGAACTTCTCGACCTGTTCCGCCGCGACCGTGAGTGGAATGACGGTGCCGCAAAGGCCCAGCTATTTACCATCTTCGAGGCACTGAAGCCCACCGATCCGATCGTCCTCAAGGGTCGCCGCAAACTCTCGTCGATGATCTTTGCCTGACCACGCCTCGGAAGAGACCGGCCATGAAATCAAGCGACCTGCCAGACGTCATTCCGCTTTTCCCTCTCTCGGGGGCATTGCTGCTGCCGCGCGGGAGGTTACCGCTTCAAATATTCGAGCCGCGCTATCTGGCGATGCTCGACGACGTACTGAAAACCCGCGAGCGTCTGATCGGCCTGATCCAGCCGCGACCGGCGCCCGAAGGCCAGCGCCGGTTGCAGGCTATTGGCTGTGCCGGTCGGTTAACCAGCTTCACCGAAACCGAAGATCACCGCTACATGATCGTGCTCAGCGGCATCAGCCGATTCCGCATCGCGCAGGAGGTCCCGGGTTTCACCCCTTACATCCGCGCCGAGGTGAAATGGGAGGGGTTCGCGCGTGACATGGGTCGCGCCGAGACAGATGACCGTTTCGACCGTGATCGGTTCCTCGACACACTGCGCCGTTATTTCCAGTCGCGACAGTTGTCGACTGACTGGGACAGTCTCAAGGACGCCGACGACGAGATGCTGATCAACAGTTTGTCGATGCTCTGCCCGTTTGAAGCCGAGGACAAACAGGCTCTGCTGGAAGCGCCGACCTTGCCGATCCGGCGCGAGACGTTGATGGTGTTGATGGAATTCGCCCTGCGCGCCGACGGAGAAGGACAGGTACAATGACCGACAACGCCCGCTTCGACCGCCGCATGCTCGAAGCGCTGGTCTGCCCGCTGACCCAGTCGCCGCTGCGCTATGACGCTGAACGGCAAGAGCTGATTTCGCCACCAGCGCGTTTGGCTTACCCGATCCGCGACGGCATCCCGGTGATGCTCGTCGATGAGGCACGCCAGCTCGACTAAAGCGAACGGCCGGTCAGCAATCTTGGCGGGTTGTCCGACAGACCTGCCGCTTGCCGCATGAACGCACGGCGCAGGGGCGCGATGCTTTGAACGATGCCAAGGCCCGCGTCACGGCCGGCGCGTAGGATAGGATTATCATTTGAAAACAGCGTATTGACCGTATCCATACCCAATGCCAACGCGGTGGAATCAAACCGCCGCCACGACTGGTAACGCTCCAGCACATTCAGCGCGCCAATGTCTTCGCCCCGGAGCGCAGCGCTCACCAGCACCTCTGCCAGAGCGGCTACATCGCGGAAGCCAAGGTTAAGACCTTGCCCGGCAATCGGGTGGACTCCATGTGCGGCGTCACCCACCAGAGCCACTCGTTGCGCCACATAGGCGTTGGCCAGCGTCAGGTTCAGCGTATAGCTGAAACGCGGCCCGGCAAGCCGGATTTCCCCCAGATAATCGCCGAACCGAGGTCGCAGAACCTCCAGAAAACCTTCATCATCCAGCGCCGAAATCGCCCCAGCGGCGGCATCGGTTTCGCTCCACACGATCGACGACCGGTTGCCCTTTAGCGGCAATATCGCCAACGGTCCGGATGGCATGAAGAACTGTTGAGCGGTTCCGCCATGCGGCTTTTCATGCTCGACCGCGCAGACCAGCGCCGTCTGGCCGTACGATTTCGCAGTCCGCCTGATCCCGGCGCGGCTCGCGGTCGCCGACTGTCGTCCGTCGCACCCGACCAAGACCCGCGCCGTCAGCGTGCGACCATCGGACAGAGCCACGCTCACACCGGCCGGTCCCTGTTCCTGGGCGGTGACGGTGGTTGCAGGCACATGCGTCAGACCAGCGGTTTGCTGCATTTCAGCCAGAAACGCTGCGTACAGATGCCGGTCCTCCAGCATGAAGCCCATCGGGCCTTCCTCGATCTCGGCCGAGGCGAAATGCAGGAAATGCCGCGACGGTCCTTCACCTGCGCGCCCATCGCTTGCCTTGATATCAAGGATCGGTTGCACCTGATCCTCGATCCGACCCCATACGCCGATGGCAGACAAAAGCCGTTTCGATGCAATCGCCAAAGCATAGGCGCGCCCGTCAAACGCTGCCTCGGCGCGGGCGCGGGCAGGCTGGGCGTCTATCACCGTCACCGTCAGTCCGGCGCGTGCCAAGGCAAGACCAAGCGCCGGGCCATTCAGGCCGCCGCCAACGATGATCACATCTGCATCAGGCTTTTTCATGGGGGCAGTATCGCCCGTCCATGCCGGGATTGTCCATGCGCCGCCTTGCCGCTACCGTCTGCGCAAATCTGAAGGAGGCTGGCATGAGCGATGTAAGAACGATGAGCGCGGCAGAGATCGGGCGAGCCATCGGGCGGGGTGATCTGGACCCGGTCGCCGTGACCGAAACCTTCCTGTCTGCGGCCCGCGCCCATCCTGCCGGAGATCGCATCTATGCCCGCATGACCGAAGAACGCGCACTGGCCGAAGCTGAAGCCGCCTCGAAGCGAGCCAAGGCGAAGCAGCGGGTCTCCCCGCTCGACGGCGTGCCGCTTTCGTGGAAAGACCTTTTCGACACGGCAGGCGTCGCGACCGAATCCGGCTCGCGCCTTCTGGAGGGCCGCGTGCCTGGCCACGATGCCGACGTGTTGAAGAACGCCACAGCGCAGGGTCTGGTCTGTCTCGGCAAGACTCACATGACCGAACTGGCCTTCTCTGGCCTTGGCCTCAACCCGATGACCGCAACACCGCCCAATGTGAATGACCCGGCACTGGTACCCGGAGGCTCATCTTCCGGGGCGGCAACGTCTGTCGCCTTCGGCCTCGCCCCGGCAGGAATAGGCTCTGATACAGGCGGTTCAGTGCGGATCCCCGCGGCATGGAACGATGTTGTCGGCCTGAAAACCACTCACGGCCGCTTGCCGATGGGCGGCACCGTGCCGCTGGTGGAAAGTTTCGACACGATCGGGCCGCTGACCCGCACCGTCGAGGACGCGGCGCTGATCCTTGCGGCGCTGGGCGGCACAAAGCCCGCCGATTTGAAAGGCGCCAGTCTCAAGGGCTGCCGCTTCATGCTTCTGGAAACTGTCGCGCTTGACCAATGCCGCGAGGGCCCGATGAAAGGCTTCGATCAGGCCGTTGCACGGCTCAAGGATGCAGGGGCCGAAATCATCCGTGCCACCGTGCCGGAACTGGCCGATGCGATGAACCTGTCCGCCATCGTCTTTACCTCGGAGGCCTATGCGATCTGGCGCGACAAGATCGAAGCCGAGCCCGAAAAGATGTACGCACCAGTCCGCGAACGCTTCCGCTCGGGCGCGCAGTTCAATGCGGCGGACTATGTCGCGGCATGGCGTGGCGTGAAAGCTGTCCGTCAGATCTGGCAGGCCCGGACTGCAGGCTTCGACGCCGTTCTGACGCCGACCGCAGCGATCCTGCCGCCAGATGCCGCTCGTCTGCAAAGCGACCCAGACTATTTCGCCGCCGAAAACCTGCTTGCACTGCGCAATACCCGCATCGGCAACTTGATGGGCCTTTGTGCGCTGACCTTCCCAACAGGCATTCCTTCGACCGGAATTTCCCTTTTGGGCCAGCCTTTTGGCGAAGAACGGCTTCTCCGCGTCAGCGCTGCAGCCGAAGCAGCTCTGGGCGCCTAGCCGCCGGGGCGCCAAACCGGCTTAAATGCCACAATCGGCGGCAAGCTGTAGTTCAAACTTGCCGCTTTTTCTGGACCACAGCAGGGCGATTGGCTAAATTCACTCCGAACGGGGCGCTATGACCCCGGAAACTGAGGCATGAATGGCGTTTCCCGAGCGGTTTTCGAACCTGCCTGAATACGCATTTCCGCGCTTGCGGAAGTTACTCGACGTCCATCAGCCGGGCGCCGCTCCCATTGCCATGACCATCGGCGAACCGCGCCATCCCATGCCTTCCTTCGTAGGCGAAGTGCTTCAGGCGCACCTTGGCGAGTTCGGCCTGTACCCGCCGAACGACGGCTCTCCCGAGCTTTTGGCCGCCATCTCCGGCTGGCTGAGACGCCGCTACGGTGCCGATGTCGCGGCGGATCGCATCATGGTGCTGAATGGCACCCGTGAGGGGCTCTTCGATGCCTGCCTTGCGCTTTGCCCCGAACAAAAGGCAGGCAAGACGCCGATCGTCCTTATGCCGAACCCGTTCTACCAGCCTTATGCTGCGGCGGCACTGAGTGTCGGGGCGGAGCCGGTCTTTGTACCGGCGACTGCGGCGACCAACTTCCTGCCCGACTACGATAGCCTGCCCGCCGACGTACTGGATCGCACCGCGCTGGCTTATATCTGTTCGCCCGCGAACCCACAGGGAGCAATTGCGCCGCGCGACTATCTGGAGAGGTTGCTGGCACTTGCCGAAAGGCACGGCTTCACGGTGCTGGCCGACGAATGTTACTCCGAAATCTGGCGCGAGGCTGCGCCGACCGGGGCGCTAGACGTTGCCACCATGCTCGGAACCGATCCCGAAAAACTCGCAGTCTTTCATTCGTTGTCCAAGCGGTCGAACCTGCCTGGCCTGCGGTCCGGCTTCGTCGCGGGCGGCCCGGAAAGCATCCGCCGCTTTCGCCAGTTGCGCGCCTATGGCGGCGCGCCTATCCCCCTGCCGATCCAGCGCGTCAGCGAACGCGCTTGGTCAGATGAAGCGCATGTCGACGAAAACCGCGCGCTTTATCACGAGAAATTCCGCATTGCGGACCAGATTTTCGCCGGGATTCAGGGCTACAAGGCCCCGGACGGCGGCTTCTTCCTGTGGCTGCCAGTCGATGATGGCGAGGCAACGGCATTGAAGCTGTGGCGGGAAACCGGCGTGAGAGTGCTTCCGGGCGCTTACCTTGCGCGTGATGTCGGGGGCGACAACCCCGGCAAGGGCTATATTCGCGTGGCCTTGGTCGCGCCAAAAGACGATATGCAGCGTGGGCTCGAGAAGCTTCGCGACTGCATCTATGTGTAGGGACGGGTAGAATGGCTTCTTATCAGGCAAGACGGCGCGATCCTTTGATGGATCAGAAGATGCAGGCCGCAATCGAACGACGCGGCAAGGAACTTCTTGGCGCGATCCTGCTGGTTCTGGGTGCCCTCGTGGCACTGATGCTGGTGAGCTATTCGCCGGACGATCCCAGCTGGTTCACCTCGAACGACCAGCCGGTGCAGAACCTGCTTGGGCAGTTCGGCGCGTCCATCGCCGCACCTTTGTTCGTTATTGCCGGGCGCGGATCTTGGGGCGTAGCGCTGATCCTGATTGCATGGGGCGTCCGCATGATGACCCACCGTGGCGAGGACCGCGCGGTGTCGCGTTCGATCTTTGCCCCTATCGCCGTTGCAATGATGTCGGTTACCGCCGCCGCGCATGAACCGGCCGAAACCTGGAATCAGGTCTTTGGATACGGCGGCATGTTCGGCGACACTGTATTTGGCTCGATCATGGGCGTTGTCCCGGCTACCGGGAGTGTCAGCTTTGCCATGACCGGCCTGATCCTTGGCATCGCCACAACCGCGCTTCTGCTCTTTGTCCTCGGCTTCGACCGCCGCGAACTGAACACTATCAGCCGCAGGGTGATCATCCTGTCGATCCTCGGCTTCGACAAGGTGATGAGTATCGCCGGAACCGGAGCCGCCATGTCGGCGCGGACCGCACTGACTTTGCAAGAGGCGCACCGTGTTCGCAAGGAATCCCGCGTGGCCATGTCACATGTGGCACAGATGGACATGGTCATGGACGAGCCGCAGATGTCCGCCCCGCAGCGCGGTCGCCCGTCTGTCCTGCGCGCCGAGCCGCGCTTTGCAGGCGAGGCCGCTCCAGCACGCGCGATGCAGCCCGAAATGACCCCCGCCGGCGGTGGTTTCCTGTCGCGTGTGCCGGGACTGTTGCGCCGCATCGTTGATCCGGAAGCCGACGTGATGGTCGAATCCGAACTGGTCGAACAAGATCCTGTCGACCGCGTCTGGACGACTGAAGCGCCAAGCCCCGATCGCATCCGCTCGCGCATCGCCGACGCGGTCAAACAGCGATCGACTCAGGGGGGCATGGCCGAAGCCGTATCGCGCGTTGAACCGCCGCTGACCAAGATGGCCACAGCCGCAACCGCCCAAGTGGCGCGCGGCCTTGTTGAGCCGACCCTGACTTCAGCCGCACTTCGGGCGGCTCCGGTCATTCACGCGCCCGCTGCCCCCGCGCCGATGATCGACGATGAACTGCCGCAAGACGAGGTCGACTGGGACCATAATGCCTTTGCGAACCTCGACGATGATGAGGACGATCTGTCCTATGCCCCGGCCCCAGTGCGCCTTGCCCAGCCGAACGGTTTTGTCGCGGACACCAAGCGCAACGTGGTCATGCACAACCCGAAAAAGCCCACCGCCCCGTCGCGCAAGGCCGAAGAAGAAAAGCAGCCGCGCCTGCGTTTTGACGAACCGGCAGTCACCGCCTACGAGTTGCCGCCGCTTTCGCTTTTGTCGAACCCGGCCAACATCAAGCGCCAGCAACTGTCCGATGAAGCGCTGGAAGAAAATGCCCGCATGCTGGAGAGCGTGCTCGACGATTACGGTGTCAAAGGCGAAATCGTCTCGGTCCGCCCCGGCCCGGTTGTCACCATGTACGAACTGGAACCAGCCCCCGGCCTGAAAGCCAGCCGTGTCATCGGTCTGGCGGATGACATCGCCCGCTCGATGTCGGCCCTGTCGGCCCGCGTTTCCACGGTTCCGGGCCGCTCGGTCATCGGCATCGAACTGCCCAACGTGAACCGCGAGAAGGTCGTACTGCGCGAGATCCTGTCGTCACGCGATTTCGGCGATGGCAACCAGAAGCTGCCGCTGGCACTTGGCAAGGACATCTCGGGCGAGCCGATCGTCGCCAACCTCGCCAAGATGCCCCACCTGCTTATCGCCGGGACCACCGGCTCCGGTAAGTCGGTCGCCATCAACACCATGATCCTGTCGCTCCTCTACAAGCTCTCGCCCGAGGAATGCCGCCTGATCATGATCGACCCGAAGATGCTGGAACTCTCTGTCTATGACGGCATCCCCCACCTTCTGTCGCCCGTGGTGACCGACCCGAAAAAGGCGGTCGTGGCCCTCAAGTGGGTCGTCGGCGAGATGGAAGAGCGTTATCGCAAGATGTCCAAGATGGGCGTCCGCAACATCGACGGCTACAACGGCCGCGTCCGCGAGGCGCTTGCCAACGGCGAGATGTTCAAGCGTACCGTCCAGACCGGCTTTGACGAGGAAACCGGTGACCCAGTCTTCGAGACGGATGAATTCGAGCCCAAGCCCATTCCCTACATTGTCGTCATCGTCGACGAGATGGCAGACCTGATGATGGTGGCGGGCAAGGAAATCGAAGCCTGCATCCAGCGTCTTGCCCAGATGGCCCGTGCGTCCGGTATCCACCTGATCATGGCCACTCAGCGCCCATCCGTCGACGTTATCACCGGCACGATCAAGGCCAACTTCCCGACCCGGATCTCCTTCCAGGTCACATCTAAAATCGACAGCCGCACCATCCTTGGCGAACAGGGTGCAGAACAACTTCTGGGCATGGGCGACATGCTCTACATGGCTGGCGGCTCGCGCATTACCCGTATCCACGGTCCCTTCGTGTCTGACGAAGAGGTCGAGGAAGTTGTCACCCATCTCAAGAGCTTCGGCCCGCCGGAATACATGTCTGGCGTTGTCGAAGGCAACGACGAGGACCGCGAAAGCGACATTGATCAGGTGCTAGGTCTTGGCGGCAACACGGACGGCGAGGATGCTCTGTACGATCAGGCCGTGGCCGTGGTGTTGAAGGATCGCAAGGTTTCGACCAGCTACATCCAGCGCAAGCTTGGCATCGGCTACAACAAGGCCGCGCGTCTGGTCGAGCAGATGGAAGAGCAGGGGCTGGTCAGCTCTGCCAACCATGTCGGCAAGCGCGAGATTCTGGTGCCAGAGCAGTAGTCGGTTGAGGGGCGAGGGGGCTGTCTGCCCCCTCGCGCTGCCCCGAGGGTATTTTCAGTCGGAAAATGCCGGATCGGCGCGTCTTTGCCGGATCACCAGCCCGGGTTATGGCATAACGCCAGCCGAGCCCCTAGATGTCTTGCATGATGAAACGCACCCTGCTTGCCCTCCCACTGCTTCTGGCCACCGCCGCGACGCCGGTCTTGGCTGATGAGATCCCTTTGTCGAAGCTGTCGGCCTACATCAACGGGCTGACCACCGCTCAGGCCAACTTCACTCAGATCAACCCCGACGGGTCCGGCTCGAAAGGGTTGCTGATCATCAAGCGACCGGGGCGGATGCGCTTTGAATATACCAAGCCCGACAAAACAGTTGTGCTGGCCTCTGGTGGGCAGGTGGCGATCTTCGACGCCAAGTCGAACCAGCCGCCCGAACAGTATCCGCTGTCGAAGACGCCCTTGAATCTGGTGCTGGCTCCAAAGGTCAACCTCGAGCAATCGGGTATGGTCGTCGGCCACAGTGAAGAGGGCAAGCTGACTGTAGTGACGGCGCAAGACCCGAAGCACCCCGAAGTGGGCACCATAGAGTTGGGATTTTCAAACAACCCGATTGCGCTGCGCCAATGGATCGTCACCGACGAAACAGGCGGCCAGACCACGGTGCTTCTGGATGAGTTGAAGACGGGCGAGACCTACGCACCCTCGACCTTCATTATCGACGATGAAATTGCGCGCCGGAAGAAGAACTGAGGTCGCACGACCTGAGCCCACGCTTCAGTTCAAGCCGCACGCGATCAACTGACGCTGGTAAAGCTCGGCGCGACTGCCGACGTCAGCCGCCACGCGCAAGAGCCAGGCCTTCTGATTGTGGGAACCGCGAGAGAAGCCGCCAATGCCTTCGTGGTAAGCCAGATACTGGCTTGCCGCGTCGTACTTCGACAGGCCCAGCCGTTTCTCGCTCTGGTCCATGTACCAACCCATGAAATCGGTCGCATCGTCGATCTGGTTACGCCGCGCGCTGCGATTTCCCGTCGCCTCGCGGTAGTCATCCCACGTCCCGTCTATCGCCTGGCTGAACCCGCGCGCCGAGCTTTGCCGCCCCATCGGAATGATTCCCAACGCATATTTGTGCGGGGTCTTTGCATTGCCGATGAATTTTGATTCCTGATAGATCGTCGCCATCTGGACATGCACCGGTACGCCCCAGCGGTTTTCTGCTCGCACCATGGCGGCCCGGAAGCTCGGCCTTTGATCAAGGATCGAACAAGCGTCGTCGAGATTGCGCGGGGCGACGTTATTCCCGCCGCCGCAAGACACGAGCAACAACATCGCTGCCAAGCGAAGGAACTTTTTCATTCTGCCTCTCGATAAGTCTGCTCTTATTTTTTCAGGGAGTTTACGCACTTTTGATGGACGAGGAAATGGCCTCGCAGCCTTTTGACCCCTGTACGCCTTCCCCACCGGCGGAATTCCGGCGCCACCGGGCACTGGCGAGGGCTGTCTGCCGACTACAGCCAGAGGATGAACTACCCCTCAGGCCTTTGATAAGAGAGCGAAAATGCAAGTTGACGTCCGCGTCACTGTGCGATTCGCCGTCACAGACTGTTTCCATGCGAATCGCTTGGAAATATGGACTTCCGGCCCCGAACGGGACTATTGGTTAACTAGGGGCTGATGATTATGTTGAAAACGCACGCCAAATATCATTTGGGGCAAGTGCTACAGCATCGAAAGCACACCTTTCGCGGGGTGGTTTTTGATGTTGATGCAATATTTGCCAATACCGAGGAATGGTACGCTGCCATTCCTGAGGATAGCCGTCCGTCAAAGGACCAACCCTTCTATCACCTTCTGGCTGAAAACGACGAAAGCTACTATGTGGCCTATGTCTCGGAGCAGAATCTCGTGCCGGACCCTTCGGGCCAACCGATTGATCACCCGGACCTGCATGACCTGTTCGGCGATTTCGAAGACGGTATCTATCCGCTGCACTTCAATCTGAACTGACGCCGGGCCTAGTAGCCGAGCGCAATCCCGTCCTTGCGCGGATCAGACGCTCCTTCCAGAACGCCGCTCTCATGGTCAATGCGGATCGCTTGCGACCCTCCAAGCGGGACTTTCGGGCAGACCACCTTGTGACCCATGTCCGCAAGCTCTTGCCGGACCTTGTCAGAGTAGCCCCGTTCTACCTCCAGTCCTGCCGGGCTCGGGAAAGACCGAGGCCCATCCATTGCCGCCTGAGGCTCCATCCCGAAGTCGAGAAGGTTGGTCACGAACCGCGCATGGCCCGCAGGCTGGTAGCCGCCGCCCATTACCCCGAACGGCATGATGACACGCCCACCTTGGCCGAGCATCGCCGGAATGATCGTGTGCATCGGCCGTTTGCCACCAGCCGCCTCATTCGGATGACCCGCCTGAAGGCTGAATCCGGCACCCCGGTTCTGCATCAAGATACCGAATCTTTCGGACGCAATGCCCGAGCCGAATCCCCAGAACACCGAATATATCAACGACACCGCCATCCGATCACGGTCCACCACAGTGATATAGATCGTGTCCTTGTGGATCGCCTCGGCGGCCGTGGGCGGTGTCGGCATGGCCCTTTTGGGGTCGATCAGCGCCGCAAGCCGCTCTGCAGTGGCAGGCGACAGCATGTGGTCAAGGCGTGTCATGTGGTCTGGGTCGGCCAGAAAGCGGTTCCGCGCATCATAGGCCAGCTTTGCCGCCTCAGCCTCCAGATGCGCGCGCGCTGACCCGAACGGATCGAGTGCGGCCAGATCGAACTGCTTGAGGATGTTCAGCAACAGGATTGCCGTCGCACCTTGACCGTTGGGTGGATGCTCATAAAGCCGATGATCGCGGTAGTCGCCACTGACCGGTTCGGCCCATGTGGCCTCCGTTGCCAAGAAATCGTCCAGCGTGTGGGTGCCGCCCAGCGCCCGCAGGCTGTCCACCATGTCCTCTGCGACCTCACCCTTGTAAAAGCCCGATCGCCCTTCTGCCGCGATCCGCTCCAGCACCAGCGCGGTCTCGGGCGCACGGAACACTGCACCGGTTTTCGGAGCCTTGCCGTTTTGCAGGTAGAACCGCCGCCCAGCAGGGTTCAGCCGCTCTGCATCATCCTCCCAATCAAACGCCACGCGCGGCGCGACTGGCACGCCTTCCCGCGCATAGCGGATAGCGGGGGCCAGAACACGGTCCAGCCCAATGGCACCCCAGTCTTCCGACAGGCGGCAAAAGGCATCTATCGCGCCGGGGACCGTGACCGAATGCACGCTTTCCGTGCCGATGGTCTTCATCCCTTCGGTCCGTAGTCTCTCTGCCGACAGTGCCGCCGGAGCCCGACCAGATCCGTTCAGCGCAAGCACCCTTTCTTCGCCAGCGGGCTTCACCAGCACAAAGCAGTCGCCGCCAATTCCACACATCTGCGGCTCGGCAATGCCAAGCAGCACCGCCCCGGCCATCGCCGCGTCAGCCGCATTGCCGCCGGATTGCAGGACCGACAGTGCCACCTGCGCCGCCAAGGGGTGCGAAGTCGCGCACATGCCGTTTGTCGCATAGACTGCCGAGCGCCCCGGAAGATGAAAATCGCGCATGTCTGCCCCCTGATCCCGATGCAGGCCGACTGTTTCGCAAAGGCGCGGCAAAGGCAAAGGTCAATCTGCGGAATTGCGGCAGTGTTTCGCCCATCGGTCAAAAGTACCGAAAACAAATCCTCGACGGTGCGTGAAGGGGGGCGAAAACGCACCGTCGAGGGAAGCCTTAACACCAAGCTTACAACGATCAGATTGTCTCTGTTTTGCGGCTAATTTTAGGGCAGCAAATGGAAAGAATGAGGAATAAACAGGGTCAACTGTTGCCAAAAGCGTCTATCGGATGGCTCTCGCGCAGCAAAAAAACCATGAATAGTCATTAAACAACAATGGCTTGATAAGTTTTAGCCCATTTCCCCTCAAAGCTCAGAACATTGTGTCCTGAAGTGGCACATCGAATTGCAGCCGATTCGCTGGACCGATGCGTTGATACGCCAGATGCGTCGTCAGCGACCGGATCATTGCCCAGCCCCACCCCCCCTCGGCAATGAAGGACCGGTCATTTGACGGCTCAATGAGAATCCCGGGCGGCAGCGTCAACTCCGGCATCGGCCTGCCATGATCGACCGCCTCGCACGAAAGCCGATCTGGAAATCGTTGCAAGCACAAGATGACCGGACCCGGCATGCGATTGGCATAGGCATGTTCGACGATATTGTTCAGCACTTCTGCCAGCGTCATCTCAACGCGCCAAGCCGCCGCATAGCTCATCGTTCCCCTGTAGCGCGTGCGGATGCGCTGCAAAACGCTACGGACCTCCCCGGTCTCGGCGCGCAAACGGTAACGCACCATCTTTTCCATCAGGGCGTCCTGCTCAGGTATCATCCCCCGTCCTTGCGGCAGGCGCCGCTGCATGGATGACAAACACCTTGTCCATCCTCGTCATGCGAAAGACCCGGCAGACCATCGGTGACGGCGCCGCGAGTTCCAGCCGACAGGCGGGCGCGAGAAACTTCATTACGGTCACGATGGCACC
>JBATMT010000374.1:0-2931 GCA_049289975.1 Paracoccaceae bacterium
GTCCAAGGAATATGCCGAACCGGAATGGTATGTGGACTGGTGGCTGACCATCGTCTGGGTCGTCTATCTGGCGGTATTTCTGGGCACGATCCTGCGCCGCAAGGAACCCCATATCTACGTCGCCAACTGGTTCTACCTGTCCTTCATCGTGACCATCGCGATGCTGCATATCGTCAACAACCTGTCGGTTCCGGTCAGCTTCTTTGGCTCGAAATCGGTGGCGCTGTTCTCGGGCGTGCAAGATGCGATGACGCAATGGTGGTATGGCCACAATGCGGTGGGCTTCTTCCTGACCGCCGGTTTCCTGGGCATGATGTATTACTTCATCCCCAAACAGGCCGAGCGTCCCGTCTATAGCTACAAGCTGTCGATCATCCACTTCTGGGCGCTGATCTTCCTGTACATCTGGGCCGGTCCGCACCATCTGCATTACACCGCACTGCCGGAATGGGCCGCGACCTTGGGCATGGTCTTCTCGATCATCCTGTGGATGCCCAGCTGGGGCGGCATGATCAACGGTCTGATGACGCTGTCGGGCGCATGGGACAAGCTGCGCACCGATCCGATCATCCGCATGATGGTGGTGGCCGTCGGCTTCTACGGCATGGCAACCTTCGAAGGTCCGATGATGTCGATCAAGGCCGTGAACTCGCTCAGCCACTACACCGACTGGACCATCGGTCACGTCCACTCCGGCGCTCTGGGCTGGAACGGCATGATCACCTTCGGCGTGCTCTACTATCTCGTACCGCGCCTGTGGGGCCGCGAGCGTCTGTATTCGCTCAAGCTCGTCAGCTGGCACTTCTGGCTCGCCACCATCGGCATCGTGCTCTACGCCTCGTCAATGTGGGTCACGGGCATCATGGAAGGCCTGATGTGGCGCGAAGTCGATAGCCAGGGCTTCCTCGTGAACGCCTTCGCCGACACGGTCGCAGCCAAGTTCCCGATGTATGTCGTGCGGGCACTGGGTGGGGTCATGTTCCTGAGCGGAGCACTCATCATGCTCTACAACCTCTGGGCAACCGTCGCGAAACAGCCGGCATACGCCGCGCTGGCCGCGCCGATCCCGGCCGAATAAGGGGGGCCGGACCAATGGCAATTCTTGAAAAACACAAGATCCTGGAAAAGAACGCGACGCTTCTTCTCGTCGGCTCTCTTCTGGTCGTCACCATCGGTGGCATCGTCGAAATCACGCCCCTCTTCTACCTTCAGAACACCATCGAGAAGGTCGAGGGTATGCGGCCCTACACGCCGCTGGAACTGACGGGCCGTGACATCTACGTCCGCGAGGGCTGCTATGTCTGCCACAGCCAGATGATCCGTCCGATGCGTGACGAGGTCGAACGCTATGGCCACTACTCGCTGGCAGCGGAATCGATGTACGACCACCCGTTCCAGTGGGGCTCCAAGCGGACGGGGCCCGACCTCGCCCGCGTCGGTGGCCGCTACTCGGACGAGTGGCACGTCGCCCACCTGACCAACCCGCAATCGGTCGTGCCGGAATCGGTCATGCCCAAGTACGGGTTCCTTCTGAACCGCGAAATCGACACGCAGGATCTTCAGGCCAAACTGAATGTCCATGCGATGGTCGGCGTCCCCTATACCAGCGACATGATCGAAGCCGCCAAGGCCGATTTCGCTGCGCAGGCCGACCCCGACGCCGACTCCAGCGGTCTGGAAGAACGCTATGCCAAGGCCAACGTCCGCAACTTTGACGGAAAGCCAGGCATCAGCGAAATGGACGCGCTGGTGGCCTACCTCCAGGTGTTGGGCACGATGGTCGACTTCTCGACCTTCCAGCCTGACGCAAGCCGATAGGGGGAAGCGATGGATATCTATACGCTTCTTCGCGAATTCGCCGACAGCTGGGCGCTGCTTGCCCTGTTCGTCTTCTTCGTGGCGGTCATCATCTGGTCCTTCCGGCCCGGATCACGGGCTGTCCATGACGAGATTTCGCAGATCCCCTTCCGGTACGACGACAAACCCGCACCTCAGGGGGAGCAGTCCCCCAAGGTGAAGGAGGCCTGAGATGAGCAAGACTCCGATGAGCAAGAAACCGACAAGCACGAAAGTCGATCCGGACACGACAGGCCACGCCTGGGACGGGATCGAAGAGTTCAACAACCCCCTGCCACGCTGGTGGCTGTGGACCTTCTACCTGACCATCATCTGGGCCATCGGCTACACCATCGCCTACCCGGCATGGCCGCTGATCTCGGGTGCCACGTCTGGCCTTCTGGGCTACTCCACCCGCGCCGAAGTTGCCGCCGACATCAAGAAGTTCGAGGATGCGAATGCACCCATCGAAACCAAATTGGTGGCGACACCCCTCGCCGCAATCGGTGCGGACCCGGAGCTGGCCAACTTCACCCAGAACGCCGGTGGCGCCGTGTTCCGGACCTGGTGCGCACAGTGCCACGGCGCCGGTGCAGCCGGAGCCAAGGGCTTCCCGAACCTGCTCGACAACGACTGGCTCTGGGGTGGCTCGATCGACGACATCCACACGACGATCACCCACGGCATCCGCAACACTACCGACCCGGATGCCCGCTTCTCGCAGATGCCTGCCTTCGGCGAGATCCTCCAGCCGGCCGAGATCGACGCGCTCGCCAACCACGTCCTCGCCATCTCCGGTCAGGAGCATGACGCCGCACTCGACGCGCAAGGCACCCAGCTCTTCGCCGACAACTGCGCCGCCTGCCACACCGAAGCCGGCACCGGCGACCGCGCCCAGGGCGCTCCGAACCTGACCGACGCCATCTGGCTCTATGGCGGCGACAAGGCAACGATCACCGAAACGATCACCAAAGCCCGCTTCGGCGTGATGCCCGCCTGGACGGGCCGTCTCACCGAATCCCAGATCCGCTCGGTTGCCGAGTATGTCCACAGCCTCGGCGGCGGCGAGTAAGACCAAAGCCGACAAACTCAAAA
>JBATMT010000375.1:0-12539 GCA_049289975.1 Paracoccaceae bacterium
GATCCGTACGTTGCGTGACCAGATCGCACTGGAGAGCCGATCGCGGACGCTGAACCCAAAATTCTACGAAGGCCTGCTGAAGCACGGAGCTGAGGGCGTGCGGCAGATAGAGGCGCATGTGACCAACACCATGGGTTGGTCCGCGACGGCTGAAGCTGTCGAGCCTTGGGTTTATCAGCGCCTGTCAGAGACCTTTGTACTGGACGAGACAATGCGTCGCCGCATGGCAGCGCTGAACTCGCAAGCGTCCGCGCGTATGGCCAACCGACTGCTTGAGGCGTCCGCCCGGGCATACTGGGCTCCTGATGCCGCCACGCTGGCTGCCCTCCAAGGCGCTGCAGATGAATTGGAAGACCGACTGGAAGGGATTGCAGCCGAATGAGCGTGATGCACTCCGCCACAACTGAAAGAGGCCGGAAATGAGCCCATACGACGTTATTCCCAACCTGCGCGGTCTGGACGGCGAAGGTTCGGTTCAGGTGCATCAGGATGCCGACGCCAAGATCGAGGGCGCCAAGGTATTCTCGGTCTACGGCAAGGGCGGCATCGGAAAATCGACAACATCGTCAAACTTGTCGGCGGCATTTTCGATGATGGGCAAGAGGGTTCTGCAGATCGGATGCGATCCCAAGCATGACTCGACCTTTACATTGACTGGTCGCTTACAGGCGACTGTCATCGACATCCTGAAGGATGTCGATTTCCATGCCGAGGAACTGCGGCCCGAAGACTACGTCGCCACTGGCTTCAACGGGGTGAAATGCGTCGAGGCGGGTGGACCACCTGCCGGGACAGGCTGTGGCGGGTATGTGGTGGGACAGACGGTGAAGTTGCTGAAGCAGCATCACCTTTTGGACGACACTGACGTTGTGATCTTTGACGTGTTGGGCGATGTGGTTTGCGGCGGTTTTGCCGCGCCGCTTCAGCACGCCGACCGGGCTTTGATCATTACTGCAAATGATTTTGACAGCATCTATGCTATGAACCGCATTATTGCTGCAGTGCAAGCCAAGTCCGGCAACTACAAGGTCCGCCTCGCAGGTTGCGTCGCCAATCGCTCGCGCGAGACCAACGAAGTTGACCGCTACTGCGACCGCGTCGGCTTCAACCGCCTGGCGCACATGCCCGACATCGATGCCATTCGCCGCTCGCGCCTCAAGAAGAAGACGCTGTTCGAGATGGACGACAGCGAAGACATCGTCATGGCACGTGCGGAATACATGCGGCTGGCCGACACGCTCTGGCGCTCTGTGAACGGAGAGGGTTCTACACCAGCTCCGCTGCCAGACAGGGAAATCTTTGAGCTTCTGGGGTTTGATTGATGGCTGACTATGCTGCAACCCGCGACCGGGTCGAAGAATACTTCGACCGTTCCGCCACCAAGGTTTGGGAGCGTCTGACGTCCGACGCGCCGGTTTCGCGCATCCGTCAGACCGTGCGTGAAGGCCGCGACAAGATGCGGACCGTGATGCTGGGACAATTGCCGACTGATCTGCGTGGTGCACGGGTTTTGGACGCCGGATGCGGTGCAGGACAGATGACAGCGGAACTTGCCGCGCGCGGCGCCGAGGTTGTGGCGGTGGATATATCTCCTGCGCTAGTCTCTATTGCGAAGGCGCGGCTGCCCGCAGAACATGCTTGGCGCGTTCGGTTTGCCAGCGGTGACATGACCGCAAATCACGGTCAGTTCGACTATGTCGTAGCGATGGATAGCCTGATCTATTACGGCACCGCAGATATCACCGAGGCACTGAATCGCCTGGCAGAGCGCACTGACCGGGCAGTAGTGTTCACAGTCGCGCCGAAGACCGCGTTCCTGATGACCTTCTGGACGATGGGAAAGCTGTTCCCGCGTTCGGATCGCAGCCCGACAATGGTGCCGCATGCCTTTGCCACCTTGCATCGCGCTACAAAGGGCCGGCTGACCAAGATCGACCGGGTGTCGCGCGGGTTCTACATCTCGGAATGTCTGGAGTATCAATCGTGATACTTATTAAATCCAAGCACATTCAGCAACTTGGCGCAAAATGGATGCCGTTTGCTGATGCAGCATCGGATGGCTTGACGCTGGCACAGCTTTTGCGACTTGGGCTGTTTCAGGTATCGGTCGGCATGGCGGCGGTCTTACTCCTTGGTACCTTGAATCGCGTGATGATCGTCGAACTGTCAGTGCCTGCATCGGTGGTGGCACTGATGATCGCGCTGCCAGTGGTGTCAGCACCTTTCCGCGCAATGCTGGGTCACAAAAGCGACAATCATAGAAGCTGGATCGGGTGGAAGCGCATTCCATACCTCTGGTTCGGTTCCTTGTGGCAGATGGGCGGACTCGCAATCATGCCGTTTGCGCTGATTGTCCTGTCGGGCGACCAGATCCACGGACCGGAATGGGCAGGCAAGGCTCTTGCGGGCCTCGCCTTTCTGATGACCGGAGTGGGAATGCACATGACCCAGACTGCGGGTCTGGCACTGGCGTCGGATCGTGCAACCGATGAAACGCGGCCGCGCGTTGTAGCGCTGCTGTATGTGATGTTTCTCGTCGGCATGGCGGTTTCGGCGGTGGTGCTGGGCGTCTTGCTCCGCAACTTCGACGAGATCCGCCTGATCCGAGTCGTGCAGGGTTGCGGTGTGGTCACCATGGTGTTGAACATGATCGCCCTGTGGAAGCAGGAGCAGGTCCGACCGATGTCGCAAGAGGAAATGACACAGGCGCGGCCGATCTTTCTTGAAGGCTGGCGGGACCTTATGGCGGGCGGCACTGCCGGTCGCCTGCTTATGGTGGTGATGCTGGGCACGATGGGCTTTCAGATGCAAGATGTACTTCTTGAGCCATACGGCGCGCAGATACTCGGACTTTCCGTGGGGTCTACGACTTGGCTGACTGCATGCAATGCGATGGGCGCCCTCGTGGGGTTTGTACTGGCAGGGCGTTGGATGACAAGCGGAGCCGATATGTTCCGTATGACAGCACGCGGTTTGCTTGTTGGCGTGATGGCTTTCTTGATGGTGATCTTTGCAGCGCCGCTGCAATCGACAGTCATGTTCTATGTCGGGGCGTGGTGCATCGGCCTGGGTGCTGGACTTTTCGCTGTGTCCACGCTGACTGCTGCAATGTCGCTGCCCGAACAGGGTGTCGCCGGACGTGGTCTGGTACTTGGCGCTTTGGGCGCAGCACAGGCAACAGCGGCGGGCCTTTCCATCGCTGTCGGTGGCGGGTTGCGCGACACAATCGGGACCTATGCGTTGAAAGGCGGGTTAGGCCCGGTACTGACCTCTCCTGCCTTTGGCTACGACTTCGTCTACTTAATTGAAATCATGGTTCTTTTCGTTACGCTCGTTGCGCTCTCCCCCTTGGTGCGCGTGACAATTTTCGACCCGCAAACCAAGTCCAGCTCGGCCCGTATGGGCCTAGCTGACTTTCCCAACTGATCTTGGAGGACACGACAATGGTGGGCACGACTTTCTTTGGAAACTTCGACCTCGCCTCGCTTGCGATATGGCTCTTCTGGGGTTTCTTCGCGTTGCTGCTTTACTATCTGCAGACAGAAAACATGCGCGAAGGATACCCTCTGGAACTGGAAGACGGCTCACCCGCACCAAGTGAGTCTCTGTTACCCTTGCCGCGCACGAAGACCTTCATTCTGCCTCATGGTCGGGGTGAGGTCACTGTGCCAAACCGTGCGCGCGAAGCGCGGGAAGTGGCTCTGGGTCGATCAGCTGGGTCAGAAGGTTTCCCGCATGTGCCGCTGGGCAACCCGATGGCCGATGGCGTTGGACCTGCATCTTGGGCACCTCGTCGCGATGTACCGGAGTTGGACGGTCACGGCCATAACAAGATCATGCCGATGGCTCAGGCCCCTTCTTTCGCAGTCACCGCTGGGCGGGACCCACGCGGCCTGCCGGTGCAGGCGGGCGACAACGAAGTGGTGGGTCGCATTTCCGATATGTGGGTCGATGCCCCCGAACAGCTGGTTCGCTATCTGGAAATCGACCTGAATTCCGGGGGGCGGCGCCTTGTGCCAATGCCGATGGTCAAGATCTGGAAGGATCGTGTGCGGATCAACTCACTTTCGTCGGATCTGTTTGACGGGGTGCCCGGCACGAAGTCGCCGACCGAGGTTACGCTGCTGGAAGAAGACAAGATCAGCGCCTACTACGCAGGCGGCACGCTCTATGCGGCAGACAAACGTCAAGGCGGTCCGCTGGGGTGGAAACCATGAGCAAGTCGCACGACGATTTCGCCACCGAGCCTGTTCCGGGTCTACCCGAACGGCCACCGGTAGGGGAAGAGCTGTTGTGGCAAGGCCGTCCGAACAGCTTTGCCCTGGCCCGCGAAGCGTTCAAGGTGACGTGGGTTGCCGGCTACTTCGTTGCACTGGCAATCTGGCGAGCATCGGTGATGTCCGATGGCAGCCCAGCTTCGGTCCTTGCCGTTATGCTGCCCTATCTGGCGATTGGTCTGGTTGCGTGCAGCATCTTATACTGCATGGCTTGGGTTCAAGCGCGTGCAACGATGTACACAGTCACCACCGCTCGCGTAGCATTGCGGATCGGCGCTGCGCTAACGGTGACATTGAACGTGCCCTACAAGCAGGTCGGGGCCGCTGCACTGACTTGCCGTCGTAACGGTACTGGTACTATCGCGCTGGAAACACTTGGCGATACCCGTATTTCATATCTTGTGTGCTGGCCACATGTCCGGCCTTGGCATTTTGCCAAGACTCAACCGGCACTGCGGTGCATCCCTGATGCAGCGCGCGTGGCCAAGCTAATTGGTGACGCAGCAGAAACCCGTGTCAACGAGCCGGTCATCGCTCTGGCAATGCCGGGCTTGGCGATGGCTGCGGAATAGGGGGCAGCCGTGGCAATGCAAGCGCAAACTCGCCCCCCGGCCGAAAGGGAGATGATCCCGAAGCCTCTCCTTGTTGGCATGTTGTTGCTGGTGCTGTCGAGTCTCGCCGTGGTCAGCTTTTCGGTTCTCACTGGACGCAACCACGTGGGTGTGCCTGCACCAGCAGCCATTCTCGCGGAACGAACCGTCATCTTGCAGGGCGGCGGGGCACAGGCTGTCACCGTCCTGACAACAGACGGCAAAGTACTGATGAACCTTCCTCACGGTGGTTTCATAACCGTCATTCAGAACGGGATGGAGCGCGCGCGGTTGACGGCTGGCGTCGATAAACTGTTGCCACTGCGTATTGTGGAATACGCGAACGGGCGGCTGACGGCGCTGGATGACTACACCGGATGGAGCGCAGAACTCGGCGCATTCGGTTCCGACAACAGAGCTGCATTCGAACGGCTCATG
Source organism: Paracoccaceae bacterium (assembly GCA_049289975.1). Lineage (GTDB taxonomy): Bacteria > Pseudomonadota > Alphaproteobacteria > Rhodobacterales > Rhodobacteraceae > TMP-24. Next base: position 5,306 of record JBATMT010000375.1, read on the forward strand.
TCACAGAAGTGAACGCCAAAAATGGGAACCAAATCATGGGAATTTTTCGTAAATCCGTCGAAGACGTGCCCTGCACCGTAGAGGTCAGTCACCGCTTCGAAAGCCTTCATGCGCACGTTCGTTTCAACAATGGAGCTGTCGTGTTTCCGGGGGATGAGGTTCTGGTGCATGGAGCGCCGATCCTAGCGGCTTACGGCGAGTTGATCATTGAAGACCGTCAGGCCACCATAACCCGCGCTAGTTGGCTGGAACGACTGTGGACCCGTGCCACCGGTGATCTGGGCTTTATGGAGCTTTGCGAGTTTTCTTTCTCAGATGAGGTGACGTTATGAACGCCACCCCAAAAGACCTCTATCCCGATAGCGGCGTGGAAGTGGCGGCGGGCCTTGCGCCTGTGACTGACACCACCGCAATGGCTACAGAAACCACTTTGCTGAACCCGCGCTTCTACACCACAGACTTTGATGAGATGGACCGCATCGACGTCTCGCCAGTCCGCAAGGACTGGGACAAGCTGCTGGAGCAGATGAAATCGGACCCCAACAAGGGACACTTCAAGAAAAACGAGGAATGGGACGCCGACTGGGATGGGATGGATCCCAAGCTGAAGCGTGAGTTCATTGATTTTCTAGTGTCTTCCTGCACCGCCGAATTCTCTGGTTGCGTACTGTACAAGGAAATGAAGCGCCGCGGCAGCAACCCAGATATCTGCGAGCTTTTTAGCTACATGAGTCGCGACGAAGCTCGTCACGCCGGCTTCATTAATGACGCGTTGCGCGAGGCGGGCGTGGCGGTGAACCTTGGCTTCCTGACCAAGGCGAAGAAATACACTTACTTCCGGCCGAAGTTCATCTACTATGCCACCTACCTGTCTGAAAAGATCGGCTACGCCCGCTATATCACCATCTACCGCCATCTTGAGGCGCACCCAGAACAGCGGTTCCACCCGATCTTCAAATGGTTTCGCGAATGGTGCAATGATGAGTTCAGCCATGGCGAAGCATTTGCACTGCTCATGCGCACCGATCCCAAACTAACGACTAGTTTCGCCAACAAGCTGTGGATCCGCTTCTTTCTCACCGCCGTCTATTCGACGATGTATGTACGAGATCACGCCCGGCCTGAGTTCCACAAGGCACTCGGTGTCGATATCGAGTGGTATGATCAGGAGGTGTTCCGCAAGACCTCTACCATCGCTAGGCAGGTGTTCCCGGTCGAAATCGACATCGATCATCCGCGCTGGTTGCCGAATTTGCGCCGCATGCGCGATGCCTTCGGCCAGATGGATGCGGCTAAGCGCAAGGGTGGTCTCGGCGGCTGGATCGGTCATAAACTGGCGGCAACCAAGGCAGCGCTTGCATTTGCGTCGCTCTACACCATACCGGTGATCAAGCGTGAGCCACCGAAAGACGTGCGTCTGGAGCCGGTCTATTGACTGACACTCCTCATAAAGCCGGGAGGTCGGGGTGCGCCTCGACCCCTAGTTTTGCTGACAGGAGGCAAGCATGAGCGGTAGCCCATGGCTTGCTGCCCTTACGACATTGTTTCTGTGGTGGTTTTCCACAGGCATCATTCTGTGGCGGGTGCGTGTAGCAGACAATGGCACCCCTCAGGATCACATAAACTCCGTGATAATTGGACTGCCAATGCTGGCCATCGGCCTTGCCGCCGCACGCGCCAGCCTGCCGAACCTTAGCTCCAACGGCATCTATCTGGCCTTCCTGGCCGCACTTGCTCTTTGGGGTTGGATCGAACTTGCCTTCCTGTCCGGTGTCGTCACCGGACCCAATCGGGAACCCTGTCCACCCTTTGTCGGCCAGCGTGACCGGTTCTGGCGTGCAGTTGGTACCATCGCCTGGCACGAGGCGCTTCTTGTCACTACGTTGGTGGGGCTGGGTCTGGCCTCGTTACACGCAGCAAACCCCTTTGCCTTTGGCACCTTCGGTCTTCTGTTTGTGGCACGGGTTTCCGCCAAGCTGAACCTGTTCCTCGGCGTGCCGCGCATCAACACCCAGTTTCTGCCCAAACCCCTGTCACACCTCACCAGTCACTTCCGCATGGGCCGAATAACCGCGTTCTTTCCAATCTCTGTTTCCGCCTTAACCGTCTTCTGTGCGCTCCTTTTGGAGCGTGCGATGAACGCCGACCACCCCGGCATGTCTGTGGGTTACTGCCTTTTGACCAGCCTGTGTCTGCTGGCCCTTCTGGAGCACTGGTTCATGGTGCTTCCGCTTCCGGATGCAAAACTGTGGCGCTGGATGATGCCCGCAGCAAAACCAACACAAGACCTCGAGGACGCCAATGGACTTTGACCAGATTTTCCGCAGCCAGCTTGACACCCTCAAGGCCGAAGGCAACTACCGCAGCTTTGCAGAACTTGAACGAAAGCGCGGCGCATTTCCCAAGGCTGACCGGTTCAAGGACGGTGAGGTAAGCGAGATTACGGTCTGGTGTTCGAACGACTACCTGGGCATGGGCCAGCACCCGGCAGTGGTCAAGGCGATGATCGATTGCGTGCAGAGTAATGGCACAGGAGCAGGCGGCACCCGCAACATATCCGGAAACAACCACAATCATCTTTTGCTGGAGGCTGAACTCGCCGACCTTCACAGCAAGGAAGCGGCGCTTCTTTTTACCTCGGGCTACGTGTCAAACTGGGCGGCGCTTTCTACTCTTGGCAGTCGCGTTCCGAATGTGGTGATCTTGTCGGACGCAGGTAACCACGCCAGCATGATCGAGGGAGTACGGCACTCTCGCGCCGACAAGGTGATCTGGAAACATAACGATTGGCGCGATCTGGACCGTAAGCTGCATGCGGTGGGTGATCGCCCAAAGATCGTGGCGTTTGAATCTGTGTATTCGATGGATGGTGACATCGCGCCGATCAAGGAGATCGTTCAGGTCGCCAAGGCTCATGGTGCCCTGACCTATATCGACGAGGTGCATGCGGTGGGCATGTACGGACCACGCGGAGGTGGCGTGACCGAACGCGAAGGCTTGGCAGATCAGATTGACTTGATCGAAGGCACGCTTGGCAAGGCCTTCGGCGTAGTGGGCGGATACATCACCGGCTCAGCCGATCTTTGCGATTTCATCCGCAGTTTTGCCAGCGGCTTCATCTTCACCACAGCGTTGCCTCCCGCAGTTGCCGCCGCGGCCACAGCCTCAATCCGGCATCTCAAAACCAGCCAAGTGGAGCGAGACTACCAGAAGCGACAGGTTGCCAAGCTGCGTGCCCGGCTGGATTATCTTGGCATTCCGCACATGGCCAATGAAAGCCACATTGTACCGGTGCTTATTGGTGATCCCGTCAAGTGTCGAATGATCTCGGACATCCTGATGCGCGACTGGGGCATCTATGTCCAGCCAATCAACTACCCGACCGTTGCAAAGGGAACCGAGCGGTTGCGCATCACGCCTTCACCCTTCCACACCGATGCAGACATCGACCATCTTGCGACGGCGCTTTCTGCACTCTGGCAGCGCTGCGCACTGGCGCATGCCGTGGCCTGACGTCGAGTGATCCGATCCTCATCATAATTCGTATACCCACAGGGTGGAACAGGGAGAGACCCAATGAAATTCACGTTTGCCATTGTCGCGGTCTTGGCAACCGCAGCGGCACCGGCCTTTGCGGTCGGCGATGCCGCAAAAGGTGAGATGGTGTTCAAGCAGTGCCAGACCTGTCACACGGTTGCAGATCCCGACGGCAAGGTGCTTGCCGGCAAGAACGCCAAGGTCGGTCCGAACCTGTACGGCATCATCGGTCGCCCCGCCGCATCGTACCCTGACTTCAAATATGGTGAAGGCATCATCGCCGCAGGGGCGGCTGGGCTGGTCTGGGACGAAGACAAAATCGCCGTCTATACTCAGGATCCGACCAAGTTTCTGGACGAGTTCACCGGAAACCCGAAGCTGAAAAGCAAAATGGCCTTCAAGCTGAAAAAGCCTGAAGATGGAGCCAATGTCGCGGCGTACCTTGCTTCGCTCTCTCCGGCAGCCGCCCCCGCCGCCGACGCGGCCTCGACCTCACCATGAGCCAGACAGTCGGTTAATGCGAATGGCCCCCGTAAAGCGGGGGCCTTTTTCGTTTTCCGGCCAGTGGCCGCGTCAGGCCCGTCGCGCGGCTGACAGGCTCGGCACCACCCGCCGCACTGTCTCGACAATATCGGCGGAGGTCAGACCCGCATCTGCATACATCTGGGCCGGCGACGCCTGTTCGATGAAACGGTCGGGTAGGGTCATGGTCCGCAGCCGTAAGCCGTGATCCAGACCGCCGGAATTGGCCAGATGTTGCAAGACCTGCGCGCCGAACCCGCCGCCCGCCCCTTGTTCGACAGTGACCAAGGCCGCGTGATGGCGGGCCAACTGACTTATTAATGTCGTGTCCAGCGGTTTTGCGAAGCGAGCATCGGCTACAGTTATAAAAATGCCTTCAGCGGCCAGAATCTCTGCCGCCAGAAGGCATTCGGCCAGATGCGCGCCGAAGCACAGAATCGCTACATCGGAGCCTTCGCGCACCACGCGCCCCTTGCCAATTTCGAGTGGCTGGCCGCGCTCTGGCATCTGAACACCTGCGCCATCCCCGCGCGGATAGCGGAACGAAATTGGCCCGGCATCATAGGCGGCGGCTGTGGCAACCATATGCACCAGTTCGGCCTCGTCCCCTGCAGCCATCACAACGAACCCCGGAAGATTGGCGAGATATCCCACGTCAAACGCCCCGGCATGAGTGGCGCCATCTGCGCCTACCAGACCCGCCCTGTCGATCGCAAAGCGGACAGGCAGGCCTTGTAGAGCTACGTCATGCACAATCTGGTCATAGCCGCGTTGCAGGAAGGTCGAGTAGATTGCCACGAAAGGCTTGAGCCCCGAGGCAGCCATTCCAGCTGCAAAAGTTACGCCGTGTTGCTCAGCAATTCCTACATCAAACACTCGGTCCGGGAAGCGCGTTGCCATGATGTCGAGCCCCGTGCCCGACGGCATCGCTGCCGTAACCGCGACGATCTTGCCATCGCGAGTGGCCTCGTCGGTGAGCGAGCGTCCAAAGACAGTCGTGTAAGCTGGTGCATTGGATTTGGCCTTTGCCTGCGCGCCTGACACAACGTCGAACTTTGCCACACCGTGATATTTGTCAGCCGAGTTCTCAGCCGGGGCGTAACCCTTGCCTTTAACTGTCACTGCATGGATCAGAACCGGACCTGTCGCCCTTGCCTTGGCTGCACGCAGCGTCGCTAGAAGTTGCTGCATGTCATGCCCGTCAATTGGTCCAATGTAGTTGAAACCCAGTTCCTCAAACAACGTGCCACCGCCCGGCACTCCGGTTACCAGTTCTCGCGCTCGCCGTGCGCTATCGCGCAGGGGTCCTGGCAGGGCGGCCTCCACTCCTTCGACTAGGCTTCGCAACTGGGAAAAGGGGGAATGTGCCGACAATCCATTCAGATACTTGTTCATTGCGCCGACCGGAGGAGCGATGCTCATGTCATTGTCGTTCATGATTACGAACAGACGCTTGCCAAGATGACCAGCTGCATTCATCGCTTCATAGGCCATTCCCGCAGTTATCGCGCCATCGCCAATAACCGCAATGGCATCACCTGTCGGCTGGCCCATTTCACGGCCGATTGTGAACCCGAGCGCAGCGGAAATACTGGTCGAACTGTGTGCGGCACCAAACGGATCGTACGGGGACTCCGTCCTTTTGGTGAATCCCGATAGCCCGCCGCCTTGCCGAAGGGAGCGCATGCGGGCCCGCCGTTCGGTCAGAATCTTGTGGGGATAGCATTGGTGACCTACATCCCAGATCAGCTTGTCCATTGGGGTATTGAAGACCGCATGGACCGCTATCGAGATCTCTACCACACCCAATGACGAGCCAAGATGTCCGCCGGTTTCCGAAACGATAGAGATGACTTCAGTCCGCACTTCGTGCGCCAGAGCAGCCAAGTCGGCATCACTCAGCGTGCGGAGATCGGCTGGGGAGTGGATCTGATCAAGAAGCGGGCTTTCAACACGCATGGCAATGCCCCTTGCTATGGAAAAAAGGTGCCGGGTGAGTTGCACACGGCACCAGGAACCTGGTGCCAACAGGAAGGGAACCGGGCTGTGGAATAGGCCCAGGTCCGGGCCGGCATCTGACCCGAACATCGTTGCAGTCCGAGCGCCGTGCCTGGTTCGGACTGCTGTTCATTCACGCGACCGCGCCTGCAGGCTGGGTAATCTCAATCGCACCGTATGGAGAGGGCGCCTGCTTGCTTTGTTCCGGCAAAAGCTGGCTGACGACCCAAATCGCCAACAAGACAAATGCAACAATGGCCAGACCAAGTCCCGCGAGGAAAGCACCCCAGACCATCTGGCCGAGTGCCCAGACCCGAAGGCGGATCAACTGGCTTTGGCCTTCAAAGTAATGTTCGTCAGACATGAACTGTCCTTTCCATTGGTCCGTTTCGATCAGTTTGGCGGTGCATAGCCATGCAACTGTGCCCACACGTACCAGTTGTCCACGACTGTGCCGGTCAAGAGGATGCCAATCCCGCCTGTGATCGGCACGAGAACCGCAAACCACCATGCCCAGCGGTGAATGCCCTCCATCGTGGCATTGAACCCCATGGTCCAGCGCCAAAACAGCGCGGCACGTTCCGAGGCTGTGCCGCGGTCTACGATCTGCTCCAGTTCCCTGTCGCCACCCAGCCGGGTCACCGACAGGATTGTCGCTCCATGCATGGCGAACAGTAGGGCCGATCCGTAAAGGAAGGCGATGCTGAGGGCATGGAAGGGATTGTAAAACAGGTTGCCGTAAGTGAGGCTGAACAAGTTGGTCCAGTCCAGATGCGGGAATATGCCGTAAGGCACAGCTTCGGACCAGTGGCCCATCAGCACGGGGCGTATCAAGCCCAGTACCATCACCAACCAAAGTGCTGCCGCAAAGGCCCACGAAATGTGCTTGCCCATGCCCAACGCTTCAGCCCTGAGGTAGGTGCGGATCCACCAGCACCACAGCGAGATTAGAAAGAAGAATCCCGCAACGAGGAACAATCCGCCTTCCATCATCGGTGGAATACGCAGTCCCCATTCAGGAGCGGGCGGTTCCAGAGACATCCAAAACAAATCTCGCACGAATACCGCTGGATTGTAGCCGGCCAGATGCCAGAACCAGACGCCGATGATCATGAACCAGATCAGGCCGCAGCCGAGGCTGATTACGCCGAAGGTACCGAGATAAACTGGACCCAAC
>JBATMT010000376.1:0-2262 GCA_049289975.1 Paracoccaceae bacterium
ACAAAACATCTCTCACCGACGACCGACTGTCGGCATCTGCCATCACTGGCCGCTTTTCATGATCCAGCACATCCAATCGAACGCGCGCGCTCTTTGGCAATAATGCACCCCGCCAACGGCGCGGACGGAACGCCGCCATAGCTGTCAGGGCAAGCACATCGGAACCAATCGGCAGGATCGGCCCGTGCGCAGAATAGTTGTAAGCGGTTGATCCTGCCGGAGTGCTGACCAATGCTCCATCGCAGACCAATTCTTCCATCCGCACACGGCCGTCGATGACGATCCTGAGTTTTGCGGCCTGAGGACCTGCCCGCAACAACGAGACTTCATTGATGGCCAAAGCCTCGTGCAGGGTGCCATCGGCGCTTTGCGCCTGCATGACCAAGGGATTGATCACGGTTTCCTCAGCGGCAAGCAGACGCTCCAACAGGGCTTCCTCGTCGTACTCGTTCATCAGGAAGCCGATTGTTCCGCAATTCATCCCGTATACGGCAATATCGCGCTTTTCGTGTGCGTGAAGTGTCTGCAACATGAACCCGTCGCCGCCCAACGCGACCAACACGTCAGCATCCTCGACGGGAAATGAACCATAGCGGCTGGAGAGCCGCATCAACGCCTGTTGCGCCGGAGCGGCATCACTTGCCAGAAATGTGATCTGTTGCGACCTTTTCACTGATCGTCCTTGATGACTAACTCGACCATTGATCACCGCAAGCCTGAGTGAACACAAGCCCCACTACTGTCAATTGGCGACACGGAGAAGCCCGCCATGCCAAATATGAAGCTGACGCGTCGGTCTACACTTCTGGGCATGGCCGGGGGTTTGTTGGCCGCTCCCATGCTTGCCTATCACCCGGCGATGGCTGCTACGCCGAAAAGGCTGATGATGCCAAAGCTCGATGAAGGAAAACTCCAGGACGGTCTCAGACAGTTTTCCCTCAGCGTCGCGATGGGGCAGACCGAGTTTTTGCCTGGCATTCAGACTGACACCATCGGCATCAACGCTGATTTCCTGGGACCCGTTCTTTTGCTCCGCGCGAACGAGACCGCACGCCTGAATGTCACAAATCTGCTTTCGGAACAGATCGCACTTCATTGGCACGGTCTCAACCTGCCCGCCAGAATGGATGGCGGACCCCATCAACCGATCGCACCCGCTGCGACATGGCAGCCCGAATTTCCGGTACTCGGGCGCGCCGGGACATATTGGTATCATGCTCATCAGCACGGCAAAACCGGTGAACATGTCTGGAAAGGTATGGCAGGCGTCATCCGGGTTGAAGACGATGAAGGAGCTTCCGTGCCGCTGCCGCGCAGTTATGGGAACGACGATTTCATTTTGGTGCTGCAAGATCGCCGGTTTGATGCGGCCGGACAGATCCCCTATGCGCCCAACATGCATGACAAGATGGCAGGGCTCCAAGGCGACCAGATGCTGGTCAACGGCCAGATTGGCCCAGAACTAAGCGTTGAGGTGCCCCTCATCCGATTGCGCGTCCTCAATGCCTCGAATGGCTCGATCTACCGCCTCCATTTTGCAGATGGTCACGGGTTCACGCAAATCGCGTCAGATGGCGGGCTTCTTGCGTCGCCGGTCATTCTATCAGATTCCCTGCTTGCACCAGGTGAACGGGCCGAGTTTTTGCTGGACGTCTCCGACGGCACACCAGCGCTACTTCTTGCCGAGCTTTTTGGTGCAGAAGCGCCGTTTTCCGGATCGAACGGCATACGTGATTTGCTTCGCATAGCGCCCGTCCGCAAATGGCAGGCGCAGCCGCCATTACCGCAGCGTCTGAGCGAGCTAGAAGCTATTCCTCGGCAAACTGGTGAAAGACGAAGCTTCGTCCTGTCGATGAGCGGACAAGGCATGATGGGTGACCTTCTGATCAATGGCGCCAAGTATGATCATCAGCGGATCGACTTCTCTGTCGCTGCGGGGAGTACGGAAACTTGGGTGTTCGAAAACCGGACCGAAATGCTGCACCCCATGCATGTCCATGCCGGTCAGTTCCACATCGTCAGCCGAAACGGCAAGCCGCCTCCACCACAAGAGGCGGGCCTCAAGGATGTGGTGCTTACTCATCCGGGCGAAGTCGTCGAAGTTCGAATGACGCTCCCGGACTATCGCGACAAAGATGCGCCATACATGCTGCATTGCCATATCCTCGAGCATGAAGATGCCGGCATGATGGGCCAGTTCACGGTGGTCTGATCTCGGAAAAGTTTCCTATAGTGGAATTTGTTTCGCGAGCGACCATGAGA
>JBATMT010000377.1:0-3621 GCA_049289975.1 Paracoccaceae bacterium
AAAGCGTGAGGCATCAACTGGACCGACATTGGATCCCCACTTTCGCCGAAATTACAAGCTATTGATTGGATGTTTGGCGTCGTTGATCCCGACTTTGATCAGCGACTTCGGCGGAGAGAAAAGTGAATAGCAAAGCTAAGCAATGCTATTTAGGATAAACTTTGTAGGAAGAAGGAAAGAGATTTACTCCTTCAATCAGTTCCGCCAATCGGTCAGCTGGGTAACCCTTTCGAGTGCCCGCATTCCCTGACAATACAAAAGTGTATACATCCGCTAGCTGAACCATTTCGCAAGCTCTTGAATCGACAAAATGAACGGTGTCAGCAAATTTAGGTAGGCTTTGGCCATAGGCCCAAGGCGTACCGTTCCTCCTGAATTCACCAAACTTTGCCCACAAGTGATTGCGCGAGCTCGAATCCAGATCTCCAATCAAAAGGCCAATTTCGGATCCATGAAGTGTATTGTGAGCACGTTCACAAAAATGAGTGAACGCCTGATCAAGTGCATGACTCGCATTAAAGAGCTTCGGAATCTTTATCCAAGAATAAACCAGTCGCACGTCTTCGGGTTCTAAGAGCTTAACCAAATCGGCTAGAAGGCCCAGTCGGAATTCAAGGTTCTTTTTCTTGAAGCTGCCTTTCCCATGGTAAATGTACTGCGCATGGATCTCCGTGTTGCGGGGTACATCTAGAACTCCAAAATACTTTTCCTTCAGCGCATTGAAGGCTGTCAAGGTACTTCGAAGTGAGGATTCCGAAAAAGAAATTCCACCAATTAGGTAATCCTCGAATGCGCCAGGATTCGGTTTTACCTCATCAAAGTATACAATCCGCATGGTCTCAGTTAGGATGTTCAAACAGCATCATTTCACTGATCCAGGAAGCTCCGCAGCTTCCTTGACCGGCTCGGGTGCTTCAGCTTCCTGAGCGCCTTCGCCTCGATCTGGCGGATGCGTTCGCGGGTGACGCTGAACTGCTGACCGACCTCTTCCAACGTGTGGTCGGTGTTCATGCCGATGCCGAAACGCATCCGCAGAACCCGCTCCTCACGCGGGGTCAGCGAGGCCAGAACGCGGGTCGTGGTTTCCTTCAGGTTTTCCTGAATGGCGGAATCCAGCGGCAGGATCGCGTTCTTGTCTTCGATGAAGTCGCCAAGCTGGCTGTCTTCCTCGTCGCCGATGGGCGTTTCGAGTGAAATCGGTTCCTTGGCGATCTTCATCACCTTGCGGACCTTTTCCAGCGGCATCTGGAGCTTTTCGGCCAGTTCTTCCGGCGTCGGTTCGCGGCCGATTTCGTGCAGCATCTGGCGGCCAGTGCGGACCAGCTTGTTGATCGTCTCGATCATGTGGACCGGGATACGGATCGTGCGGGCCTGATCGGCGATGGAGCGCGTGATGGCCTGACGGATCCACCAGGTCGCGTAGGTGGAGAACTTGTAACCGCGGCGGTATTCGAACTTGTCGACGGCCTTCATCAGGCCGATGTTGCCTTCCTGAATAAGATCAAGGAATTGCAGGCCGCGGTTGGTGTATTTCTTGGCGATCGAGATGACGAGACGCAGGTTGGCCTCGACCATTTCCTTCTTGGCCTGACGGGCCTCTTTCTCGCCCTTCTGGACCTGGTTCACGATCCGGCGGAATTCGGTGATGTCGACGCCGACATACTGGCCGATCTTGGCCATTTCGTTGCGCAGGTCTTCGACCTTGTCGCGGCTCTTTTCGATCAGCGCCTGCCAGCCACGGCCCGCCTTGGCAGCCATGCGGTCCAGCCACTGTGGATCAAGCTCGTAACCACGGTATTCGTCGATGAATTCGCGGCGGTTGATGCGCGCTGCGTCGGCAAGTTTAACCATGCCGCTGTCGAGTTGCATGATCTTGCGGTTGATGCCGTAAAGCTGGTCGATCAGCGCTTCGATACGGTTGTTGTGCAGGTGCAGTTCGTTGACCAGAAGCACGATTTCGGAACGCAGCTTCTGATAGGCGTCCTCGTCGGTCTTCGAGAACGAGCCATCTTCGTTCAGCGTCGCCGACATGCGCAGGTCCTGCATCTCGGCCAGCGTGGAATAATCGCGCGCGATGATTTCGAGCGTTTCAAGAACCTTGGGCTTCAGCGCCGCTTCCATTGCCGCAAGCGACATGGCAGAGGCTTCGTCATCCTCGTCCTCTTCCTCGGCCCGCATGATCGGGTTACCGTCGGCGTCAAGCTCCGGCTCGTCCGACCGGCGTGGCGTTGCTGTGGCTGCCGACACGTCGACTTCGTCGATCACCGGTCCGTCAAGTTCGACCTCGCCGTCGAGCGAGCGGCCGAAGGTGGCCTCAAGGTCGATCACGTCGCGCAGAAGGATGTCTTCGTTCAGAAGTTCGTCACGCCAGATGGTGATGGCCTGAAAGGTCAGCGGGCTTTCGCACAGCCCGGCGATCATGGTGTTGCGTCCAGCCTCGATCCGCTTGGCGATGGCGATCTCGCCCTCGCGGCTCAGAAGCTCGACCGAGCCCATCTCGCGCAGGTACATGCGGACCGGGTCATCGGTCCGGTCGAGCGTTTCGCCCGATCCGGTCGAGACGGCGACTTCGCGGGAGGTCGAAGCCTCGACCACGGCGCCGCCTTCGCTTTCCTCGGCTTCTTCTTCCTCGATGACGTTGATGCCCATCTCCGACAGCATCGACATCACGTCTTCGATCTGTTCGGAAGATACCTGTTCGGGAGGCAGAGCCTGGTTCAACTGGTCATAGGTTATGTAGCCCCGCTCGCGCGCGTCGGCGATCATGCGTTTGACCGCCGCCTGGCTCATGTCGAGCGTATGTTCGTTTTCCTCAGTTTCCGGCTTCTGCTCGTCGGTATCTTTGGCGGCCATTTGGGCTCCTTGGTCGATCTGGGGCGTCGTCCGGCCGAATCGGTCAGGCGAATCATGCTAGGTTTATCGAATCATCCTGCCGAATCACAGGGGCGGACGTGCGGCGGGATTACGGTTACTTTTTCTTCTGCCAGATGGCCTGATCGATGAGCTTCTGCAACCCGGCAGACAGGGCGGCGCGGTCCTCGCCCATGTCGCTGTCGTCGTCAAGTTGCGATCTGATGGCGCGGTGTCGGGCGGCAGCGGCCTGACCCAGGCGCCATGTCAGACCTTCATCGGCAAGGCCAGTCAGCGTCTCCATTGCTTCTTCGGTTTCCGCCAGCGCGCCGCGATCGGCCGCGAGTTTGGCAAGCTCTTCCGCAAGACACATGCGGGCCAGTTCCTGATCACGATGGTTGGTCACAGGAGGTGCGATTTGCACGTGGGCCTGCGCAAAGAGCCTTTCAAGGTCTTCGCGTGCGTCGATGGCGATTTTATCGCGAAAATTTTCAGGTTCCTGCAGATGGTCGTGCGCATGAGCCAGGACGGCATGGCGGAGAAGTTCATGCCCGGCTCCGGTCATGGTCAGCCGTTCCAGCTGGCTTTCAAAGCTTGGCACCAGTTCGGGGTGAACGATCAAGATCGCCAGGATCATCGCCTCGCGCAGTTGCTCGGCCGCGGCATCCGTCATGGCGGTGGCAAGAAAGGACGACCGCGCGGCGGGCGTCGGCAGCGCAGGGTAGTCGTAGGGCTTGCGCCCTGGCCCGCCCGGCCTGCGCTGTTGCGGCA
>JBATMT010000378.1:0-4039 GCA_049289975.1 Paracoccaceae bacterium
GCTGTTGCAAAGGGCGGGACCGCGCCCCTTGAAGGCGTCTACCTTTTTGCAGAACCGATCGACCGCAAGGGTTTCGTTTTCATGGACAGCCCCGGCTACGATCCCTGCTCAGTCACTGGTCAGGTAGCGTCCGGCGCGAACTTGATAGTCTTTACCACCGGACGTGGGTCAGTGTCGGGATACAAGCCTGTACCATGTATCAAGGTGGCGACGAATTCCGAGATGTACGTTCGCATGCGAGATGACATGGACATCAATGCCGGGGATATTCTTGAGGGCGTGACGCTGGAAGAGAAAGGGCGCGAATTGTTCGACCTCTTCATTCGGGTTGCTTCTGGTGAGGTCACGCGTTCCGAAGCGCTGGGTTTTGGCGGAGCGGAGTTCGTCCCATGGCAAATTGGAGCGGTAATGTGATGCAATTCGCCCGGCGAACGAAAGACAAGGATTGAAAAGATGGTTGGCAGGTTACGGGGCAGGCGGGCTTTGGTGACGGCGGCTGGGCAGGGGATCGGACGCGCGTCCGTCCTTGCAATGGCGCGGGAAGGCGCCAGTGTTTTAGCTACAGATGTCAACCCGGCAACGCTTGAAAGTCTTGCAGCAGAGGGGATCGAGACGTACGTGCTGAATGTGCGCGACCCTTCTTGCATTGCCGAGGCGGTCATCGCAGCTGGCCCGATCGACGTGCTTTTCAATTGTGCGGGCTTCGTGGCGAACGGCTCGATACTGGATTGCGACGAAGATCAATGGGCATTCAGCCTTGATCTGAACATGACCGCCATGTACCGGATGTGCCGTGCGTTTCTTCCCGGGATGCTCGAAAATGGCGGCGGATCGATCATCAACATGGCCTCTGCCGCGTCTTCCATTATTGCTGCCCCAAATCGCTTCGTCTATGGCGCGACGAAGGCTGGTGTGATCGGGCTAACCAAGGCAATCGCGGCTGACTTCATTACACGCGGTGTTCGCTGCAACGCAATTTGTCCTGGCACGGTCGAAAGCCCTTCGCTTGAGGATCGGTTGCGAGCAACCGGTGATTATGAAGCGACACGAAAAGCATTCATCGCGCGCCAGCCGATTGGCAGGATCGGCAAGGCAGAAGAAATCGCAGCACTAGTTGTCTATCTGGCCTCTGATGAGTCATCTTACACTACCGGAGTCGCGCATGTGATCGATGGCGGCTGGTCCAATACTTGAGGAATGAAATGAAACTGTTGCGCCATGGCCCCGTTGGAGAAGAGAAGCCCGGACTGCTGCACACGGACGGAACTATCCGTGACCTAAGCGGTATAGTCTCTGACATTTCGGGACCGAGCCTGTCGGATGTTGGCCTAGCAAAGATCCGGTCAGTAGAAGCTGGGAGCTTGCCGATAGTTCCTGCCGACACGCGACTTGGCCCATGCGTTGGTTCGACAGGCAAGTTTATCTGTATCGGCTTGAACTATGCAGACCACGCTGCCGAAAGCGGTATGGCTGTTCCTCCCGAACCTGTGGTCTTTATGAAGGCGACCTCGGCTATTTGCGGACCGAATGATCCGATCATTATACCGCGTGGCTCGACCAAGACTGACTGGGAAGTGGAACTGGCCGTCGTCATTGGCACCAAAGCCAAATATGTCACAGAAGCGGATGCTCTGTACTACGTGGCGGGATATGCGGTTGCCAATGACGTGTCCGAAAGGGCCTTCCAGACCGAGCGGTCAGGCCAATGGACCAAGGGCAAAAGCTGTGACAATTTTGGCCAGCTTGGGCCTTGGCTTGTCACACGGGATCAGGTCACGGACCCGCAAAACTTGTCAATGTGGCTGACTGTAAATGGCGAAAAGGCTCAGAATGGCTCGACCAAGACAATGGTCTATGGTGTGGCTTTTCTGGTGAGCTATCTAAGCCAGTTCATGACGCTCCATCCCGGAGACGTTATCTCAACAGGTACACCGCCAGGAGTTGGTATGGGCCATACACCACCGCGGTATCTCAAGAAAGGCGACGTCGTAGAACTTGGAATCGAAGGGCTCGGACAACAACGGCAGGACGTAATTGCCGACTGAGGTGACGCAGTGGAACCCCACGAACAATTGTCAAAAGCGTTGGTGTGTCAGTCTGCTTCACGAGCTTTTGAGTGGGTGTGACGACGTTTAATTTGTGCGGGGCAGATTTGTTGCCCGGGTGGGTGACGATGGTTCGGTGTCAGGCTACAAGTGCTTCCAGCAATCTGGCTACGGCCTCGGCACCGGGGTCATTGTGCCCCTGTAGGTGCTCTGCACTGACATAAGTCGCGCGCCCTGCCTTGGCCTTATGCAAGGTTGCGGTATGATTTGCCCCGAGACGTGCCGCTTTGGCAGCTACTTCAAGTCCGTCGTCAAGGGCGTCCAATGCAGGGTGCAGAGCGTCAATCATCGTTCGGTCGCCGGGGCGTGCACCGCCTATTTCCTGCATCCGATCCAGTCCGGCGCGCAGCGAATCACGCATTGATAGCCCGCTGGATGCCGCATCGCCAGCGGCCGCAAAGAATATCGCCAGGAGAACTCCTGATGATCCCCCCATTGCCTGACTGAGTTCCAATCCAATCGCACGATAGAGTTGGGTATGATCTGCTAATGGGAGTTGGTCCATGGCTGTCAGTAACGCTCGCGCAGCGGCCGCCATAGTTGATCCCGTATCGCCGTCGCCGGACCGTGCATCAAGTGCGTTCAATTCGCTTTCCATCCCAGCCATGATATCGCAGCATTTCGTCAAGAAATCTCTTGTAGCTTTGTGGCTGGACGGCATGGGCCGGATAGGTGTGAGTCCGTCTGGCAACGCGATGAGCGTGGGCTGGGAAACCGCCTTGCAGCCTGGCCAAGCCGCAAGTGGTGTGGCTGCGCACAGTGCCTCTTCATCGTCCGAGTTCAGAGGGTAAAGCGAAATCGAGAAGCCTCGCATGTCGAGCGAAGTCATCATTGAGGCAGGGCCGATGATCATTTTGATTTTTGGGCTCAGCCGAGAGCGCAGTAGCTCGTAAGTCAAAACAGACATTTCAAGTACCGACGTACCTCCAAGGTTGTTCAGAAGCGCGACGTGGGGGGCATCGCTCAGAGTCGTTGCAAGCTTGTCGATCATTGCAGCGACAGCCTGTTGGGCCCCGGAAAAGCCGATCTGCTCGACACCGGGCTCGCCGTGAATTCCCAGCCCAAGTTCGGCCATTCCTTGCGGGATGCGGCTTTCGGGGTTCATGCCCGGCACAGTGCAAGTATCTAGCGACATGCCTATCGATTTAGTCCCACGGATGATCCGTTCGGCTGCCTTCGTAACGCTGGCCAGGTCATCTCCACGTTCTGCGCAGTAACCTGCTATCTTGTGGACTAGCAGAGTACCGGCTAGGCCGCGCGCTTGCGGTAGGTCGGGCAGGGCAATGTCATCGTTTACGATGACCATGTTGACCTTCAGGCCAAACGCGCGCGCCCTCTCCGCGGCAAGTCCGAAATTCAGTCTGTCGCCCGTGTAGTTCTTGACGATTAGAAGGCACCCGGCAGAGCCAGTTACGGCAAGGATGCCAGCCAATACCGCATCAACCGAAGGCGAGGCAAAGACATCGCCGCAAACTGCCGCTGTCAGCATCCCGAAGCCGACAAAGCCTGCGTGTGATGGTTCATGCCCGGAGCCGCCCCCCGAAACCAGAGCCACGCGAGACTTGTCCCAGTCTCCCCTAAGGACCACGCGGATATGTGGAAACCCGTCGAGCCGTGCAAGTCGGCCGCCAGAGGCCAGGACAACTCCGTCCATCGCCTCTGTTACGATGTTTTCCCTCTTGTTGATGAACTGTGTCATGGCGCTCTCCCTCACGCGATACGTGTACCATTTGCATCGAAATAAAACGGTCGATGCGGTTGGATCTTTATGATGTCACCGGCCTTCAACATCGTGTGCGGCGTAGTGACCGTAATCAGATCGTGGTTCTTAAGGCTCAGATGAAGTCGGGTCTGATCGCCCAGATGCTCGACCCGTTTGACGAGACTTTCGTCCCCTTCGCCTTGTCTGATCTGCTCTGGACGAAGCCCTATCG
>JBATMT010000379.1:0-2386 GCA_049289975.1 Paracoccaceae bacterium
CCACCTTCTCGGGTTGGTTCGGTTCCTTTAGGCTTCAGCCATGATCGACAAGTTGGAAATGTTCATCGCCCTTGCCAACGAGCGCCATTTCGGGCGGGCGGCGGAAGCCGTCGGAGTGACGCAGCCATCGCTGTCGTCGGCGATCAAGCAGCTTGAGGATCAGCTTGGCGTGCAACTGGTCTTTCGCGGGGCGCGTTTTCAGGGTCTGACGCCGGAAGGCCAGCGGGTGCTCGACTGGGCTTTGCGGATCGTGGGCGACACGCGCACGATGCGCGAGGAGATGAAGGCGATCCGGTCCGGGGTGTCGGGCAACCTGCGGCTTGGGGTGATTCCCACGGCGCTGCCGATGGTGGGCAAGCTGACGGTGCCATTTCTGGCCCGTAACCCCAATGTCCGGGTCACTATCCTGTCGCGGACGTCCTACGAGATCCTTGAAGAGATTGACCGGCTCGAGCTTGAGGCTGGCATCACTTATCTTGAGAACGAGCCTTTGGGGAAAGTGACGGCGATTCCGCTGTACCAAGAAAGTTACCGGCTGCTTGTGGCGACCGGATCGCCGCTGTCCAGCCGTGCCTCTGTCACATGGCGCGAGGCAGCTGCGCAACCGCTGTGCCTTTTGACGGGCAACATGCAGAATCGCAGGATCATCAATCAGCATCTGGCCGAAGCGGGCGTGTCGGTTACGCCGACAGTCGAGTCGAACTCGACCATTGCGTTGATGGCGCATGTGGCGACGGGGCGCTGGGCGTCGATCCTGCCGCAGACGCTGACCGATCTGTTGGGCAAGGGCGCGGGTCTGACGGCGGTGCCGATTGCCGATCAGCAGGGCGAAAAAGCGGCGCAACATCTGGTCGGACTTATCGCCGCCTGGCGCGAGCCGCATACGCCAGTCATTGCCGCCCTGCTTGAGGAAGCACGGCGGGTTTCCAAGATCTGACGCTTTGGGGTTGAACGCGCCTGCCGGCGGCGGGCGGGCGCTCGCGGATTTTGACTGGGCCGACTTCAGCAAAAGCAACGGGATCACCGAAAACCCGTTCCGTAGCGACCGCTGGCGGCTGAGCATGGGCAATGGCCGTTTGATAGTTAAATCCTATCGATCAACGGCAAAGCTAGATTGATTTGCCAATCGGCAGCGCGTATCCGGTATGCCACGGTATAGCCTAGAGGGAGCGCCCATGCCCGCCACACCGACCGAAGAGCGCGTACGCGAGATCATCGCGGACCATTTGGGGCTCGAAGGCCCGCTTCTTCCGATTTTTCATGCCCTTCAGGCGGAATATGACCATGTGCCGCAGATGTCTGTGCCGGTGATTGCCGAGGTTCTGAACCTTGGCCGCGCCGAAGTGCATGGCGTCATGACCTTTTACCACGATTTCCGCAAGGAACCGGCGGGCAAGCATGTGGTCAAGATCTGCCGGGCCGAGGCCTGTCAGTCGGTGGGTGCCGACCGGATCGCCGATCACGCCATGTCAAAACTGGGTGTTGATTGGCACGAAACCACAAAAAATGGTAATGTGACGCTTGAGCCGGTTTTCTGTCTTGGCCTCTGCGCCTGCGGACCGGCGGCGCTGGTTGACGGCAAGGTCGTCGGCCGCGTGGACGAGGCCAAACTTGACCGGATCTTCTCGGAGGTCGGCGCATGAGCCTGAAACTCTACATTCCCCGTGACGCAGCCGCCAAGGCTCTGGGCGCGGATGAGGTCGTGGCTGCGGTCAGGGCCGAGGCTGCCAAGCGCGGCGCCGATGTGACGATCGTGCGCAATGGCTCGCGCGGGATGGTGTGGCTGGAGCCGCTGGTCGAAGTCGAACGCGCTGATGGGCGTCATGCGTTCGGTCCGGTGGCGGCGTCGGACGTGGCGTCTTTGTTTGATGCGGACTGGGGTGGCCATGCGCTGGCGCAGGGACTGACCGAGGAGATTCCGTTCTTCAAGTCGCAGACCCGTCTGACCTTTGCGCGGTGTGGCAAGATCGATCCGCTGTCGCTTGAGGATTATGCGGCGCATGGCGGGCTGACCGGCCTGAAACGTGCGCTGGGCATGTCTGGCGCGGCGATCGTTCAGGAAGTCACCGACTCGGGGCTTCGTGGCCGGGGCGGCGCGGGCTTCCCGACCGGGATCAAGTGGAAGACGGTCGCCGATGCGAAGGCCGATCAGAAGTATATCGTCGTGAACGCGGACGAGGGCGACAGTGCCACGTTTGCCGACCGGATGATCATGGAAGGTGACCCCTTCACGCTGATCGAAGGCATGCTGATCGCGGGTATCGCTGTCGGCGCGACCAAGGGCTACGTCTACATCCGCTCGGAATATCCTGATGCGGTCGAGGTGATGAAGGCTGCGGTGCGGATCGGGTTCGAGACGGGTCTGCTGGGGCGGTCGGTGCTGGGG
>JBATMT010000380.1:0-12428 GCA_049289975.1 Paracoccaceae bacterium
CAGCTCCGTGGCCGCTCGGGCCGTCAGGGCGACCCGGGGCGGTCTGCCTTCTTCCTGAGCCTGGAAGACGACCTGATGCGCATCTTCGGGTCCGAACGGCTGGACAAGATCCTGTCGACGTTGGGGATGCAGGAAGGCGAATCCATCGTCCACCCCTGGGTCAACAAGTCGCTGGAGCGTGCGCAGGCCAAAGTTGAAGGCCGCAACTTCGACATCCGCAAACAGCTTCTCAAGTTTGACGACGTGATGAACGATCAGCGCAAGGCCATCTTTGGCCAACGCCTGGAGATAATGTCGGCTGACGATATCGAAGAAATCGTTGAAGACATGCGCCATCAGGTCGTGGACGATCTGGTTGATGAGTTCATGCCGCCTAAGAGCTATCCCGATCAGTGGGACACCGATGGCCTGACTCAGGCACTTGGCGAACAGCTTACCATCGCACTTCCGGTTGTGGATTGGGCGAAAGAAGAGGGCGTCGATCAGGAAACCGTGCGCGAACGCATCTATCAGGCGACCGACCAGATCATGGTCGAGAAGACTGCGGCCTTCGGCGTTGAGACGATGCGTCAGGTGGAAAAGCAATTCCTGTTGCAAACCATCGACCAAAAATGGCGCGAACATCTGGTGACGCTGGAACACCTGCGTTCCGTCGTCGGCTTCCGTGGTTATGCCCAGCGCGACCCGCTGTCGGAATACAAAACCGAGGCTTTCGCGCTGTTCGAGAACCTGCTTGAAAGCCTGCGGTCCGACGTGACGCGCCAACTCAGCCAGATCCGCCCGATGACAGCGGAAGAGCAGCAAGCAATGCTGGCGCAGGTTCAGGCGCAACAAGCCCAGACTCAGGCTGCGGCCGATGCGGCGGAGGCTCAGTCAGAACGGCTGAAGGCTGCGGCGGACACGGCCGTCGCAACTGGCGTTCGGGCCACAGGGTTTGACGAGAGTGATCCGATGACATGGGGCAACCCGTCGCGGAACGATGCTTGCCCCTGCGGGTCGGGCGAGAAATTCAAGCATTGCCACGGGCGGCTTGCCTGAGTCTCTGACAGGCCGTTTCGCGTCTCGGCTGAATCGATCAAATTAAATGCAATTGTGGCGCTCAGGCGCCCCAATTTTGCCGCTGTAAGCAATCGGGTCCCGCAAAACCCTGTCAGATGAATAACATTGTTCCTGCGTCAACACGTTGGCACGGGTCCATTCTCCATGATCCGGCCACGCCCACGCCAAGATCTGGCGGTAATTCCTGCATGATATCTAAACCCTGGGAGGGTCAGATGCGGATCGGGCGCAGAACCATAATGGTCGCCGGAACTTTCTTTCTGGCAGCCGCAACCGGACATGTCATGCAAAGTGGCTTTCTGGCTGGAAAGAGGCTCGTCTCTGCCGGGCAAACACCGATCATGGGTGAATTGACCGGGGCAAGGCTGACCAGCTCGGACGGCGCTATTGATCAGGCGCTCACCATGCCCGGGGACGACATTGCCGCTGTCCGTCAATCTGTCCCTGACTTCCCGGAACTGCCTGCGCTGGAGCCGACTGCACTTGAGTCGGGCACCCGACTTGCAAGCCGCTTGGACGGCATACAAAGCGATGTGACCTGGCCCCAGACTGCCGCCAATCTTGAATACGACAACTTCGGGCAGCCTTGCAGCGACCCGACGATGACTTTGGCGCTTGCCAAACCCGCGATGATTGACGTTTCAATTGCCGCTGCGTGCCACGCCAACGAGCGCATCGTGATCAGCCACGCTGGTATCAGTTTTGTCGGCACGACCGACGAAAAGGGACTGTTCCACGCTGTCGTGCCAGCGATGGACGGCAATGGGGCGATCACTGCGCAGCTTGGCCTGGAACTGTCGCTGAGCGATTTCCGCACTGTGCCCGATATTGGCTCGGTCAATCGCCTTGCCCTCGTGCAGCGCGGCCAGAACGGGATGCATCTGAACGCTTTTGTTGGCGATGCAAAGTTTGGCAGCAAGATGCACCTTCGCCCCGAGAACACCGGTGCTGTGTCCGCCGAGTCTGCCAGCTTTATGACCGTGCTGGGGGATGCCGCACTGGATAGGCCAATCATTGCAGAGGTGGTTACATTCCCGTCAAACCAACCCGCCCCCCGCTTGCAAGTCGTCGCCGACGTGACCGACAAGACCTGCGGGCGCGACCTTCTTGGCAGCACGTTGAAGACTACCTCGGCGTCCGCCCCAACGATGGGCGGGCTAAGCCTGGCTGTGCCGGGGTGCGATTCCGTTGGTGAACGGGTGGTGCTGGACATGGAGCGCGCTGACGCCGCTGTGGCCTTGGCCAGTTCGATGGCAAAAGACCAGCCTTTAGCGGCAGCCGCCGAAGAATAGCTTACAGGTAGCCAGAACTGCGAAAGCTCAGGACGTGCGTTTTGCCGATGATCAAATGGTCATGCAGAACAATTCCCATGACCTGCGCCGCGTCCTTGATCTGACCGGTCACAAGTATGTCGGACTGTGACGGGGTCGGATCGCCCGACGGATGGTTGTGTACAAGGATCAAGGCCGAGGCGTTGATCTCAAGCGCACGTTTGACGATTTCACGTGGATAGACGGGGACGTGATCGACCGTTCCCCGCGCCTGTTCCTCATCGGCGATCAGGATGTTCTTGCGGTCCAGAAAGAGGATGCGGAATTGCTCGGTCGCGCGATGCGCCATGGCGGTGCGGCAGTAGTCGAGCAGTTGGTCCCACGACGACAAGACATGGCGGTTCATCACCCGCGCCCGTGCAAGTCGATGGGCGGCGGCTTCCACGATCCTCAGTTCTTGCACAACAGCAGCACCAACGCCGGTGACTTCCTCAAGTCGGCTTGCGGGAGCAGAGACGACACCGCTGAAATCGCCGAAAACCTCCAACAACCTGCGGGCCAAAGGCTTCACGTCCTGACGCGGGATCGCACGGAAAAGGACAAGCTCCAGCAGTTCATAGTCCGGCATGGCAGCCGCGCCGCCTTCGAGCAGGCGGGTCCGCAGTCTTTGGCGATGGTCGCGGATATAGGAGGGCAATCGCGCCGAGTCGGGTACCGCCGCCTCTGGGGCTTCGTCCGGATCGAAAAGCATTGGTGCGGAATCGCGAAATCCGGGAGATTGGGTCATGGCCCGATCTTCACTGATTTCTGGTGCAAAAACCGTTAAGGCTGCCCCTGATCCGTCAGAAATCAAGGTCGGCGTAGTGCTGCGGTGGCGGAAAACCGGGAATCTGGTCGGCCAGAATTGAGCGGAACGAGGGGCGCGATTTGATCTTGGAGTACCATTCCTTGACGTTCGCAGACCGGTTCCAGTCCACGTCTGAGATATAGTCTAGTGCCGAAAGGTGCGCGGCCCCCGTGATATCAGCAAGCGACATCTGGTCGCCTGCCAGCCAGCGCCGCTGGTCAAGAAGCCAGCCAAGATAATCTAGGTGGTATTTGATCCGGCTTGCCCCCGACTTCACGTTCTTAGAATCCGGATAGCCGAGGCCCATGATCTTCTTGTTGACCCGTTCGTAAAGCAGCTTCGATGTCACCTCGTCGTGAAACTTGTCGTCAAACCACGCGCAGAGCCTGCGCACTTCATAGCGGCCTTCGGCGTCGCGCGGCATAAGGCGCGGCTCGGGGACGGTTTCTTCGAGATACTCGCAGATCGCCTGACTTTCCGAGAGCGTGCGGTTGTCGATCTTGAGGACGGGGATCTTCCCTGCGGGGTTGCGGCGCAGGAAATCCTGCCCCTGTTCCCAGTATCGCTCCTCGACCAATTCCACTTCGATCTTCTTTTCGGCAAGCGTCAGCCGTACCTTGCGGCAGAAAGGCGAGAGGGGAACGTGATACAGGCGGGTCATGAAGGTTCTTCCGGGGTTCAGCGACCCTGATAGCGCCGCGATTCGCGGCGATCAATCCTCGAAACAGGCTGCGCGACCATCAGCGAGAATCGTCTCTGCTCCTGAGCGGATCTGCGCCGCGCGTTTTCGCATGTAACCCGAGTTTTTCGCGGGGTTCCTCCCCTTGGGGTCTGGAAGGATGGCTGCAATGCGGGCGGCCTGATCTGGCGTCAGGTCTGCGGCGGAAACTCCGAAGTAGTGACGCGCGGCGGCATCAAAGCCAAAGATACCGGGGCCGGTCTCGGCAACGTTCAGATAGACCTCAAGAATGCGGCGCTTGGTCCAGACGAGTTCGACGACCGGCGTCATCAGTCCTTCAAGAGCCTTGCGCAGCCAACTGCGACCTTGCCAGAGAAAGACGTTCTTGGTGACCTGCTGCGAGATGGTCGACGCCCCGCGCCCGGCGCCCTCGTCGACAGCCTTGCGAATGGCTTTCATGTCAAAGCCCCAGTGTTCGCAGAAATTGGCGTCCTCGGCGGCAACGGCAGAACGGGCCACCTCTGGAGCCATGTCGCCGATCGAGATCCAATTGCGCTCGATCCCACCTTGGCGGAAACGCTCGGCCATCAGGTAGGGCGTCAGACGCGGGTTGATGAAAGCATAGACAAGAACAAGCACCACAAAGGCAGCGGCACCATAGATGACGCCCTTGCTGGCGAGCTTCAGAATACCTCTGCCGATCTCGCCCCAGGTCGGCAGATCGTCATAGGTATCGGGCGCAGGTTCTGCGGCCTTCTTCTTGCGGGGTTTCTTCGCCGGTTGCGCCATGACGGGCACCATAGCCACGAACCGGGAGCGAGGGTCAAGCGTCCTGCGGCGTCAGTTTGCGAACTTTCCCTCGACTGAATGCGGCGACTGCTCCGAGGGCAGCAAACAGAGCCACGCCCGAGGCGGGAAGCGGCACCTGAGAGGGCAATGCATCATGCGTCCATGTGCCGGGGCCGGTGCTGTACCAGACCGGAACAGCGGGTTGCCAGTTCAGGATTGACGCGAACACATAGAAGTCGCCAGTCGGGCTGCCAAAGGAATAGCTGGCGCTTTCGCCATCGGTCCCGAAGGCCCAACTGCTGACATCACCCTTCGAGTCGAAATCCAGTAGCAGTTGTGATCCGAAGGTTTCAGTCGGGAAGCCGCTTGAAAACCAGCTTTGCTGGTAGGGGTCCTGCGTGGCTATTGTCCTGCCATTGCGAGTTGCTGTAGCATAGACCGCGTAGGTCCAATCGGTGGTCACGCGAAGCTGGGTGTTGGCAATCCTGCCGCCAAGCGGGTCGAGATCCACGCTGAAGCCGAAGGTGAATGACTGCTGTTGAGGCAACGTGCCGTAGAAGCCCGGTGCGGAGTAACCGCCAGCGGCGGGAACCAAATCCATGGGTGCGGTGGTGTAGGAGTACTGCACGACAACCGCTTGCGCAGCACTCGCGGCACCCGCAAAACAAAGTGCCAAGATCACACGGTGGGCATTCATACCAGTTCACCTCCAATTACCGCACGAAGTGTCGGCTCTTGCGGGGGCTCTGGCAAGGTGTCTGTCCGCGACCAAGCGTCACCCCGGAGACCGCGCAGAGCAGTCCCCAAGGCTGTGCTTCTTACTCTGCCGGAAGCGCCTGAGCCTCGACAGTGAGCGGATGCGGCAGGTGGACAAGCATCTCTTTCGGGCAGATTTGCAGGAATCGCCCCTTCTCGGCATCCCAATCGCCAAGAATCTTGGCCGCGCGACGGCTGCCAGTTTCAGCCAGATGCCGCTCGATCAGGGCTTTCAGTTGAGCTTCCCAGTGGGGGTGCGACACCGCGTTGGTCACGACATTGTCGCGGTTGATCAACAGACTTGCGTCGCCCTCGATGTCATAGACATAGGCCATGCCGCCGGTCATGCCCGCCGCGAAGTTGGCGCCGATCCAGCCAAGGATCACCGCGACACCGCCCGTCATGTACTCGCACCCGTTGGACCCACAGCCCTCGATCACTACCTTGGCGCCCGAGTTCCGCACGGCGAACCTTTCTCCCGCACGACCCGAGGCAAACAGGTAGCCGTCCGTCGCACCGTAAAGCACCGTGTTGCCGATGATGGTGTTCTCGGCTGCGTCCAGCGGAGACCCCATCGGTGGGCGCACAACGATTGTGCCGCCCGACAGGCCCTTGCCGACATAGTCGTTGGCATCACCTGACACTTCGATCTTCAGACC
Organism: Paracoccaceae bacterium; assembly: GCA_049289975.1. GTDB lineage: Bacteria > Pseudomonadota > Alphaproteobacteria > Rhodobacterales > Rhodobacteraceae > TMP-24. Next base: position 6,061 of record JBATMT010000380.1, read on the forward strand.
TGGCGCGGCAAACGCGCCAAGTGACTGACCACACGAACCCGTCAGCTTCACGGTGAGATGATCGGGCTGGAGCGAGTTCCTCATGCCGAAGTTCTTGACGATCAGGCTCGAGGCGCGTGTGCCGATGGTGCGGTGCGTGTTCCGCACGGCATACGACAGTTGCATCTTTTCGCCTTCGTCGAAGAAGCGTGCGCCGTCGCGGATGATCTCGGCGTCGAGCGTATCCGGTACCGCATTGCGGGGCTTCGACCGGTCATAGACAACCCGGTCCGACCCATCGACAGAGATTAGCAGCGGGTTCAGATCGAGATCGTCGAGGTCTGCATGACCACGGCTGACCTGCGTCAGCAGGTCCGCACGGCCAATCACCTCGTCGAGTGAGCGAGCGCCGATGGAGGCGAGAATCTCGCGTACTTCCTGTGCGTAGAAGGTGATCAGGTTCACCACCTTGTCCGCCGATCCGGTGAACTTGGCCCGCAGACGTTCGTCTTGCGTGCAGACGCCGACTGGACAGGTGTTCGACTGGCACTGGCGGACCATGATGCAACCCATGGCGATCAGTGCGGCAGTACCGATGCCGAACTCCTCGGCCCCCATCATCGCCGCCATGACGATATCGCGTCCCGTCCGCAGTCCACCATCGGTGCGCAGCGTCACGCGGTCACGGAGCTTGTTCATGGTCAGAACCTGATGCGCTTCGGTCAGGCCCATCTCCCACGGCAGGCCCGCGTACTTGATCGAGGTCGCCGGAGAGGCCCCGGTGCCACCGTTGTGGCCAGACACCAGGATGATGTCCGCCTTGGCCTTGGCCACGCCCGCAGCGATCGTGCCAACACCCGACGATGCCACCAGTTTGACCGTTACCTTGGCGCGGGGGTTGATCTGCTTGAGGTCATAGATCAGCTGCGCAAGGTCTTCGATCGAGTAGATGTCGTGATGCGGCGGCGGTGAGATCAGCGTTACGCCCTGTGTCGAATGGCGCAGCCGCGCGATCAAAGCCGTGACTTTCATGCCGGGCAACTGACCGCCCTCGCCGGGCTTTGCCCCCTGGGCGACCTTGATCTCCAGTTCTTCGCAGGCGTTCAGGTATTCGGCCGTAACACCGAACCGCCCCGAGGCGACCTGCTTGATCTTGGCGGAAGGATTGTCGCCGTTCGGTTCCGGCAGGAAATGCGCCGGGTCTTCGCCACCTTCGCCCGAGTCGGATTTCGCACCGATCCGGTTCATGGCGACGTTCAGTGTCTTGTGCGCCTCGGGCGACAGAGCGCCCAGTGACATGCCCGGCGTCACGAACCGTTTCCGGATCGAGGTGATGCTTTCGACCTCCTCAATCGGAACGGGCCGACCCAGTGCCTTGATGTCAAGAAGGTCACGCAGATGGATCGGCGGGTTTGACCGCATCGCAGCCGAGTATTGCTTCCACATGTCATAGGACGCACGGTCGCAGGCAGATTGCAGCATGTGCATGGTCTGCGCTTCCCAAGCGTGTTTCTCGCCCGAACGGCGGGCCTTGTAGAAGCCGCCAATCGGCAGAACGTCGGAACCGCCGAGCCAACCCTTGGTGTGGATCTCCTTGACCTTGTGTTGAATACCCGAGACACCGATGCCGGAGATGCGGCTCTGCATGCCGGGGAAGTACTCGGCGACCATCGCGCGCGACAGGCCCACCGCTTCAAAGTTCAGGCCACCGCGATAGGACGAGATAACCGAAATGCCCATCTTCGACATGATCTTGAGAAGGCCCGCGTCGATGGCCTCGCGGTAGCGGCGCAGGGCATCTTCCAGCGAGTTGTCGATCAGGCCACGCCGCATTCGGTCGGCAATCGAGTCTTGCGCAAGGTATGCGTTGACGGTGGTTGCGCCACAGCCAATCAGGACTGCGAAATAGTGGGGGTCGATGCACTCCGCCGACCGGACGTTCAGCGAGGTAAAGGTCCGCAGACCCTTGCGCGTCAGCCAGCTGTGCACAGCGCTGGTGGCAAGGATCATCGGCATGGCAACCCGCGTTTCGCTCTGGTGCTGGTCGGTCAAGACCAGATGCCCGGCACCGGAGCGCACAGCGTCCTCGGCCTCGGCGCGGATACGCTCAAGCCCCTGGCGCAAGGCGTCGTCGTCGGAGTCTGCCGCAAACGTGCAGTCGATGAACGCAACGCGCGCCCCAAACAGGCGCACCATTTCGGTGAACTCGGCATTGGCGATGAACGGGCTTTCCAAAACCAAGATTTCTGTCTGGCTGGAATCCTCTGCCAGAACGTTGGTCAGGTTGCCAAAACGGGTCTTCAGACTCATCACCCGACTCTCGCGCAAACTGTCAATCGGCGGGTTGGTGACCTGACTGAAGTTCTGACGGAAGTAGTGAGAGAGCGGCCGATAGACCGATGACAAGACGGCGGCGGGCGTATCGTCACCCATCGAGGCGACCATTTCCTTGCCATCCTCGGCCATCGGCGCAAGCACCTGCTCAAGCTCTTCGAGCGTGTAGCCAGCGGCGATCTGGCGACGGCGCAGGTCTGCACCTTCGTGTACGGACTTCTCGGGCACGTTCTCCATGATCACGTTCAGGTCGACGACTTTCTCGACCCAATCGCCGAAGGGTTGGCTGGCGGCCAGCTTGTCCTTCAGCTCCCAATCCCGGTAGAGTTTACCCTCGGTCATATCGACAGCGATCATTTGGCCCGGTCCAAGCGCGCCCTTTTCGCGGACGGTCATGTCGTCGACCGGCACCATTCCCGCTTCGGACCCGGCGATCAGCATACCATCACCGGTCAGGACATAGCGCATCGGACGCAGGCCGTTTCGGTCAAGCCCACCACATACCCAGCGGCCGTCGGTCATTGCCAGAGCTGCAGGGCCGTCCCACGGCTCCATGACCGAGTTGCAATAGGCGTACATATCCTGCCACGGTTTCGGAATCTCGACCGCCGCCTTGGACCAGGCTTCCGGGACCATCATCGTCTTGGCCATGGGTGCCGAGCGTCCTGCCCGCACCAAAACCTCGAAGACCGAGTCAAGCGCGCCTGAGTCGGACGTGCCGAATGGGATGATCGGCTTGATGTCTTCGGCCATGTCGCCGAATGCGCCCGAGGCCATGCGGATCTCGTGGCTCTTCATCCAGTTGACGTTGCCCTTCAGCGTATTGATCTCGCCGTTGTGGGCAAGCATGCGGAACGGCTGCGCCAGCGCCCATTGCGGGAAGGTATTGGTAGAATAGCGCTGGTGATAGATCGCAAAGGCGCTTTCAAAACGCTCGTCCATCAGGTCAGGGTAAAAGACCGCGACCTGTTCAGCCAACATCATGCCTTTGTAGATGATCGACCGACAGGACAGGCTGCACAGGTACATGCCGGCGATCTGAGCCGCGATGGCCGCCTTCTCGATCCGTCGGCGGATGATGTAAAGTTCGCGCTCGAACTGCTCCTGCCCGATTGGCTTTTCGCAGCGGATAAGGATCTGCTCGATCTCGGGGCGCGTCGCGTTGGCCTTCTCGCCCAGAACCGAGGTGTTCACCGGGACATGGCGCCAGCCATAGATGTAGTGACCCATGCGCAGCACTTCGGTTTCGACGATCGTGCGGCAACGCTCCTGCGCGCCGAAGTCGGTGCGCGGCAGAAAGACCTGGCCGACAGCGATGAGCTTCTTGGCATCGGGTTCATGGCCCGTGCGACGCACCTGATCATAGAAGAACTTGACCGGAATCTGAACATGGATGCCCGCGCCGTCGCCGGTCTTGCCATCAGCATCGACAGCGCCACGGTGCCAGACCGCCTTGAGCGCCTCGATGCCGTTTTGCACCACGCGACGGGACGGCTTGCCGTTTATTGCGACCACCAGCCCCACGCCGCAGGAGGAATGCTCGTCTTCCTCGCGGTATAGGCTGTGCTCGTCCATCCACTTGCGTTGCTGTTCGTGGCTTGCGACCCATTCATTGTCAAAATTCGTCATGGTCACATCCTCACTGGTGGAAGGCGGCGGGGATCTGGCCCTGCGCGTCTGTGGTTGTGTCAGTCATCATCTGGTCGCAGCCGAATTGCGGTGTGGCACTCAGAAATCCTGCGTCGCCCGGAAAAGCGAAGCTTACCGGGAGGTCCTTGGCATGTTCCTTTTCACCGTCGCCATTCTCGAAATCTTCCTCGTCCGAGAAGAAGATGCGCCAGTCGCGGTTGATCAGTTGTTGCCCGGAGCGCTTGTTCAGCATGGTGCCGTCTGCGGCGTAGGAGCGGAGAGCAAATTCGGTCTGCTCCATCTTTACGCCGTCGATGGTCACACTGGTGCCGGCCAGTTTGTCATAGCCCTTGTAGCGGCGAACCTCACCCGTGTTGCTGACCGTGGTGAAATCATAGTCGTCGCGCCCGGTTTTCAGCAGGTCCGAAAACGAGGCCGGCTCGGTCTCGTCGCCCATCTGGTCACTTTCGCCCGCTATCAGGTCATAGCTTTCAAGCCAGCGCGTTTCGCTGTCGATACGCGACATGTAGTAGGGCCCTTCGGCACCGGCATAGACTGCCCACTGATCGCCCTTCGGATCGCCTGAGCAGGTGTAGTGGTAAGAGACCTGACAGTTGGAATGCTGAACGGTCACGTACGCTTCGCAGCCCTTTGGCGGAGTGAACTTGCTTGCGGCAGATGCTGGCAACCCCAGCAAGGCAATCGGCGCAGCCGACAGCAGGCAAAAAGCGATTGTACGAGAGACTTTCGCAACCATTGTCTTTACTCCGCTGCAACCTGCGCGCCCTGCGCGAGATATTCGAGAATGTTGTCCGCTGCTTCGCGCCCATCGCGGATGGCCCATACGACGAGGCTCGCACCACGAACAATGTCTCCCACGGCATAGACGCCCGGAAGATTGGTCACATGGGTGCGGAAGTCCGCGCGGATGGTGCCCCAGCGAGTGACAGCAAGCTCTTCGACACCCCACAGTTTCGGGAGGTCTTCTGGCTCGAAACCAAGCGCCTTCACGACAAGTTCGGCAGGCTCGACCCAGTCTGCGCCTTCGATCACTTCTGGCGATTGGCGACCCGAGGCATCCGGTGCGCCGAGGCGCATCTTTTCAACGACGACGCCTTCCACGGCTGCGTTGCCGGTGAAGCCCTTCGGCGCCGCCAGCCAGACGAACTCGACGCCTTCTTCCTCGGCGTTCTGCACTTCGCGTTGCGAACCGGGCATGTTTGCCTTGTCGCGGCGATAGAGGCATTTGACGCTGACAGCACCCTGACGAATGGCGGTACGGACGCAGTCCATTGCGGTGTCACCGCCGCCGATGACCACTACGCGCTTGCCTTCGGCATTTAGCTCGCCGCTGTCATACTCGGGGACTTCATCGCCAAAGCCTTTGCGGTTTGACGCCGTCAGATAGTCGATCGCGCGCACGATGCCTGCGTTTCCTGATCCCGGCCCTTGAAGCTCGCGGGTCTTGTAAACTCCGGTCGCAATCAGCACAGCGTCATGCTTGCCACGGATCGCGTCGAACGAAAGATCTTCGCCAACAGTGCAATTCAGCATGAACTGCACGCCGCCAAGCTCCAGTTGCGAAATGCGTTGCTGAACAACGTCTTTTTCCAGTTTGAAGCCCGGAATCCCATAAGTCATCAGGCCGCCCGCGCGGTCGTAGCGATCATAGACCGTCACCTGCACGCCGCGCCGCCGCAGAACATCTGCCGCCGCAAGGCCGCCGGGTCCGGCGCCGATGATGCCGACGCTTTCGGTACGGTTGGTGGTGGGATGGATCGGCTTGACCCAGCCATTGTCCCAAGCCGTATCGGTCAGATACTTCTCGACCGCGCCGATGGTGACAGTGCCGTGGCCCGAGTTTTCTATGACGCAGTTGCCTTCGCACAGTCGGTCCTGCGGGCAGATACGTCCGCATATCTCGGGGAATGTGTTTGTGGCCTGGCTCAGCTCATAGGCTTCCTGCAAGCGGCCTTCGGCGGTTAGCCGCAGCCAGTCGGGGATATTGTTGTGAAGCGGGCAATGTGACTGGCAATAGGGTACACCGCATTGGCTGCACCGCCCGGCCTGCTCTGCCGCCTTCTGCGCCGCGAACTCACGATAAATCTCACCGAAGTCCTGAGACCGCACGGTGGCATCGCGCTTCTCCGGCATTTCCTTGCCGCGCGTGACGAACTGAAGCATGCGATTCTGGGCCATCGGCTCGAACTCCCCTTAAGTCAGGAGGAGTGCTAACCCGAGGGTTGCCGGATTAAAAGTCATAAGTGCTGACCTATAATCCGGTTTTTCAGGGTACCTACCGAATTTTTGCGGATTTTATCCTGAATTTAGGTATGCATTGCTTACCCAAAATCAGAATCCCATCAGCAAAGCCGCCCAAGCCCCCAGCCCAACGATGATCCGCCACCAGCCAAACAGTGCAAAAC
>JBATMT010000381.1:0-2066 GCA_049289975.1 Paracoccaceae bacterium
TGGGGCATGTCCGACAAGGTCGGCAATATCGACTATGCGGAAGCGCACGAGGGCTATCAGGGCTCGACCGGGGGCTTCTCGGTGTCGGCGCCAACGAAAGAGTTGATCGAAAGCGAAGTGAAGCGGCTGATCGACGAAGGTTATGAAGGCGCGCGGAAGATCCTGCTGGCAAAGCAGGAAGATTTCGAGCGTCTGGCCAAGGGCCTGCTCGAGTACGAAACCCTGACCGGTGACGAGATCCGCAAGGTGGTCGCTGGCGAGGCACTTGGGCCGGATTCGGATGGCGATCAGCCCGGCGGCGATGCAGCCGTGAGTTCGATGGTGCCCAAGGCGGGAAAGCCGAAAGCTCCGAAGGCGGGACTTGAGCCCGAACCGTCGGCCTGAGCGGCGTGACCGACTGGAACCCCGAGAGTTACGGTCGCTTTCGCGACCTGCGGCTCAGGCCCGCACTGGATCTTCTGGTGCGGGTCGGTGAGCTTCCGGCGGGTGACATCATTGACCTTGGCTGCGGCGATGGTGTGGTTGGGGTCGCGCTGCGAGAGCGGTTTCCGAAGACGAAACTTCACGGCGTGGATGCATCTCCGGCAATGCTGGAGAAGGCCCGCGCACGGAGCCTTTACGACGATCTGACAGAGGCCGATGTGGCGCAATGGCAGCCGAAAGCTGCGCCTGCGTTGATCTTTTCCAACGCTGCCCTGCAATGGCTGCCTGACCATCCGACGCTGTTCCCCAAGCTTGCCGAAATGCTGGCACCCAAGGGAACGCTTGCCATCCAGATGCCGCGCCAATATGGCGCCCCGTCGCACCGCTTCTTGCGCGATTTCGCTGCCGACATGTTCCCCGACCGGTTCGACCTGCAAGGCTGGCAAGCGCCGGTTGCCACCCCGGGCGACTATTATCGGATGCTTGCGCCGCTTGGCCATGTGGATGTCTGGGAATGCGATTATGTCCAGCGGCTCGGGCCTTCGGCAGAAGGCCACCCGGTACGCCGGTTCACCGAAGCAACGGCGATGCGGCCATTCCTCGACCGCCTGACCAAGGCCGAGGCGCACGACTTCACCCAGCGTTACGATGCTGCGCTGACATCGGCCTACGCGACCGAGGTGGACGGAGCCGTGCTTTTCCCGTTCCGCCGTCTGTTCATCACTCTGACCCGGTAAAGCGCGCATGCCCTCCCTGATCCCGACCAGCCATTTCGGCACCATCACCTGGCTTGGGCGTGTCGCCGACCGGGACAGGGCCTTGTCGTCAGCCGCCACGACCGAAATCCGCGCGACTTTCGCGGGGCCGGAAGGGGAGGCTCATGGCGGCCTTACGCGGCCCGCCTGCAGCCGTGTGGCGGCGCAATATCCGCGCGATACCGTAATCCGCAACGTGCGGCAGTTTTCGGTTCTCTCGCGCGAGGAAATCGATGCGATTGCGCGCGAAATGGGGCTCGATGATCTCGACCCGTCGCTTTTTGGTGCGACGATGGTGATCGATGGCATCCCCGTCTTTACCCATGTGCCGCCGTCATCACGGCTACAGGCCGACAGCGGCGCCACGCTGGTGGTCGATATGGAGAACCAGCCCTGCACGCTGGTGTCTCGCGAAATCGACGGGACGCACAAGGGCTTCGGCAAGCTCTTCAAGCCAGCCGCCGAAGGGCGGCGCGGTGTAACGGCATGGGTCGAACGTGAAGGTGTCTTCCGCCTTGGCGACCGGGTGCGTTTGCACGTTCCCGGCCAGCGGCAGTGGTCGCAACGCGGCTGATCCCGGCCCAACCCCGCGTACTGGATGGCCGGTTTGAACGCGGGTTTCCGATGCGAAACAAGCTCTGGCGATTCCGACGTCGAACATGTCGCAATCGTTCCGTATTCCGCGGGATACGACTGTAGAACCGTCGCCAACACCCGGTCTGCGGCGGACCGGCAGTGGTGCCTTGCACAGGGAGACGAAGATGTCCTTCAAGACTGACATAGAGATAGCGCGAGAAGCGAAGAAGCGCCCGATCATGGAGATTGGGGAGAAGCTTGGGATTCCATCGGATCATTTGCTTCCGTATGGTCATGACAAGGCGAAGGTGA
>JBATMT010000382.1:0-1956 GCA_049289975.1 Paracoccaceae bacterium
TTGTCCTGACCGAACGGATCCGAAGACCGCGTCACGCTCGGCGTGTTGGCACTCTTGCCAAACACATCCTTCATCACGTCCTCAAGACCTGTCGTCTGGCCCGGAGAATGCGTGCCACCAAAGCGGCCATCGCTGCCCACCGACCCGCGCGATCCGGTCGAGGCACCCGCGCCGGATCCCCGGACCATGCCAGTAACGGTTTTGGCCACAACAACGCCGATTGCGACCTTCGCGAGCGTTCCCATGAGACTCATGTATTCCTCCAATGCCTTTCAGGCTTTTGCTGCCGTAGTATAGCGGGCAGTGTTGCGCGGCTCTCATGGGAAAAAAAGCGCCATTCGCGCATCGGCGCCTTTCCTCCACAGTTATTTGACCTTTGCCGTGCGCGCAGTGTCGCTCCTGCCCTGCCAGCGAACTTGCCGCATACGTCCCGCTCTAGTATGGCTCGCTGAACAGGTGGAAACAGGGACGGGATCATGGCCAAATTTTTCGGCGCGGCACTTCTGGCGGCAAGCCTGCTTGCCGGTTGCGCAGCGGACGATCTGTCGAAGCCGCCACCCGCCATCGGCGATTTTCGTTTGGGCTATGATATTGTGGTTGCCGACAATGCCGAACCCGCTGGTCCGTCGCGCAAGGCAACACCCGACGAATGGGAAGCCGCCCTCAAGAAAGCGATTGATGCCGACATCGGCCGCTATCAGGGTGACAAGCTCTATCACCTCGGCGTCGCGTTGAACGCCTATGCGCTTGCGGTGCCGGGTATCCCGATCGTGCTGTCGCCCAAATCCGTCGTGGTGCTGACCGTCGATGTCTGGGACGATACGGCGCAACGCCCCGTCAATGCCGAGGGCAAGCGCCTGACCGTGTTCGAGGGTATTTCCGGTTCCACCATGGTCGGTTCGGGCCTGACCAAGACGCGCGAACAGCAGATGGAAACGCTGTCCAAGAATGCAGCCGCCGCCATCGCCAAATGGCTCGAGGAGAACAAGGCCTGGTTCACTCCCGAAGCCGTCGCAGCGCGCAAACTCCTGCCGCCGGTGACCAAGGCGCAAGTGACCGCCAAGCCACCGGCAGCGGCGACCACGGCCCCGGCGGCACCCGCCACCAACTGACGCTTGATTTTTCCCGGTCCGCGAAATACCTAGCGCGCGAAACTGAATCGGGCCTCCGCCTTCCACGGGCGGGACCCCCTAAACAATGAAGGCGCCGCGACATGGCAAAGGCGAAGTTTGAACGGAATAAACCGCACGTCAACATCGGGACCATCGGTCACGTTGACCATGGCAAAACGACGCTGACAGCGGCGATCACCAAGTATTTCGGCGAGTTCAAGGCCTACGACCAGATCGATGGCGCGCCGGAAGAACGCGCGCGCGGCATCACGATCTCGACCGCGCACGTCGAATACGAAACCCCGGCTCGCCACTATGCGCACGTCGACTGCCCCGGCCACGCTGACTATGTGAAGAACATGATCACCGGCGCGGCACAGATGGACGGCGCGATTCTGGTGTGCGCGGCCTCCGATGGCCCGATGCCGCAAACGCGCGAGCACATCCTGCTTGGCCGCCAGGTGGGTATTCCCTACATGGTCGTCTACATGAACAAGATCGACCTCGTCGATGACGAAGAACTGGTCGAACTGGTCGAGATGGAACTGCGCGAGCTTCTGTCGTCCTACGACTACCCCGGCGATGACATTCCGATCATCAAGGGCTCGGCTCACCAAGCAATGATCGGCGAACGTCCGGACATCGGCGAGAACTCGATCCGCGAACTGATGAAGGCCGTTGACGACTACATCCCGACCCCGGCCCGCCCGGTTGACCAGCCGTTCCTGATGCCGATCGAAGACGTGTTCTCGATCTCGGGCCGCGGCACCGTTGTGACCGGCCGTATCGAGCGCGGCATCATCAAGGTCGGCGAAGAAATCGAAATCGTCGGTATCAAAGACAC
>JBATMT010000383.1:0-3461 GCA_049289975.1 Paracoccaceae bacterium
GAGGGGCAGTTTGATTTTCCAGAACGCGCTCGCGCCAGTGATGCCGTCAATTTCGCCAGCTTCAATGACTTCTTCCGGTATCGACAACAGGGCGGCGTAGATCAGCATCATTGGGATGCCTACGAACTGCCATACTGAAACCAACGCCAGTGTCGTCAGGGCGTATTCCTGTTTTCCGAGCCACGGTGCAAAGAGAAATTTAAGGCCTACAGCGTCGAGCATAGATGGAGCAATGCCCCAGATAGGAGACAAGATGAGCTTCCAAGCAAAGCCTACGATCACGAACGACAAGATTGTTGGAATGAAGATCGCAGAGCGATAAAGCGAAGCGAAGCGCAGTTTTGGGTGGCTCAGGATCGCGGCAAGTGCAACGCCAATTGGGTTTTGAACGAGCATGTGGATGACAAAGAACCACATGTTGTTGCCAAGGGCATTCCAGAAGGACTTAGACCAATTTGGGTCCCCGAACAAAGTATGGAAATTTGCCAACCCAGCGAAATGGCGCCCAGTTTCATCTGCCGTGTAAAGAGAAAGTCGTAACGTATTGAAAAGTGGCCAAATCATAACGGCCGTGTAGACCAGAAACGCTGGTGCAAGGAAAACGAAGATGTGTGATTTCGAACGGGCGCTCATCGACGTCTCCAATTGCTGACCCCGGGCGGTTACCGCCCGGAGTTCGTCTGCAGCGTAGGATTACTGCTGGGGTTTGTACCAGGATGCGAGACCGTCCTGCAGACGCTTCGCTGCGTCCTCGGGTGTTTCGGTGCCCTTGATTACGTTTGCACTGGCGTTCCAGGTCTCGTTTTCGAGGTTCGGTGTGCCGCGAGACAGAATCTGGTAGGTAGAACGGATCGTCGATTTGCACTTGTCGCGCCAGCTTACAAATTCTTGTGCAAGTGGGTCTTCCATTTTTACCGGCGTTGAGTTCAGCGAGAAGAACCCAGGAAGAGCATTTGCATAGAGCGTTGCAAAATCAGCCGAGCCTACCCATTCGAGAAATGCCTTGGCCTCGTCAGGGTGAGCCGTCTTGGCATTCATGCCAAGTGCAATGTCAGTGTGATCCGAGATATAGCAGGTGTCACCCGCATTTGCGACCGGCGGTGCAAAAGCGCCCATCTTGAATTGAGCTTGGGCATTGAAGCCCGAGATTTCCCAAGACCCGGCCGGATAGATGGCAGCGCGACCAAGCGTGAACAGGTTCTGGCTGTCGGGATAGGTCTGCGCCTCAAACCCGTCGCCTAGATAATCCTTCCATTTCGCAAGCGTCCGGAATGGCGCAACCCACTGCTCGTCTGTAAGCTTTTGCTCGCCTTTGACCAGAGCTAGCCGGCCTTCTTCACCGTGCCAGTAGTTTGGCCCGATGTTTTGGTAGCCCATGGTGGCGGCTTCCCACTGGTCATTGGTGCCCATTGCCATCGGGATATAGGTGCCATCCGCCTTGATCTTATCCAGCGCGGCAAAGAACTCCGCCTCGGTCGTCGGTACGGCGATGCCAAGCTTGTCAAATGCATCCTTGTTATAGATGAAGCCGTGAATGACCGAGGCCATTGGCACACAAAAGGTCGCCTGCGCATCGTCAGTTTGCCACGCCGACTTTGCAACGTCAGAGAAATTCGCCATAGAGGCAAGACCGCTGAGATCCGCCAGTTGACCCTTGTCATACAGGGCAAGCGATGCGTCAAATGGACGGCATGTGATAAGATCTCCTGCCGAACCAGCGTCAAGTTTGGAGTTCAGGGCGGCATTGTATTCAGCCGGCGCCGACGGCGCAAACGTGACTTTTATGCCGGGGTGTGCAGCTTCGAAGGCTGGAATGAGTTTGTCTTGCCAGATGGCCAAATCATCATTCCGCCAGCTCTCGATGGTCAGCGTCACGTCTTCAGCCCATGCGGCAGACGAAATGAGCGTGGTGGCAAGTATTGCTCTGGTCAGTGTAGTAATCTTCATGGCAGTCTCCCTTTGTTGATAGTAGTTATCTCTGTCTTTTAACGCTTTGGATGCGCTCTATTGCACTGCGCAGCAGCCCCTTTTCCTCAGTCAATAAATCTTGAGCAGCCACAGGAGATGCTCCCAAAGCTATCAGCACGGCTGGTTTGACAGCGCCTTTTGACTTGGCGAGACTTGCCGCAGCTGCTTTGGCGTCAACTTTTGCAATAGCTGCAACCATCTTGTGCGCACGCTTCCTGAGTTTGTCATTGTCGGCAATGACGCCAACCATCATCCCATCGTAAACATTTCCAAGGCGTAAACCCATTAAAGTAGACATTAGGTTGAGCGCTGCTTTCTGAGCTGTGGCCGCACCCAACCGTGTCGATCCGGCAATAATCTCCGGCGGTGTTTCCAGAAGGATCGAGACGTTTGCGCTGTCGAACAGTGGCGCATTGACATTGTTGGCAATGGCGATGACATCTGCGCCGCCTTCTCGCGCCGCGCGTGCGAGCGCTACAGAGTACGGCGTGCGGCCCGATGCCGAGACAGCTATCACAAGGTCAGACGGCCCAAGTTCCGAGCCAATTCTTTGTCCTTCCGCGACATCGTCTTCAGTGTCACCCGGCATATTGGCATCTTGAGGAATTCCACCGGCCATGCACAGCCTAATTGTGTTCGGAGAAATGCCAAAAGTTCCGGACAGTTCAAGTCCGTCAGATATGGCCATGAGAGCGGATGATCCGGCACCCGCATAGACCACTTTCCCTCCGTCACGAACGGTTCGGGCCATGAGGTGGGCGCCCAGTTGGATGTCGGACAGGGCATTCCTGACCACTTCCAAGGCCGCGATCTGCCCATCAAGGATTTTGCTCAATGCCTCGAGTTCGGGACGCAAGTCCAGTTCGAGCGCCAAAGGATTTGGATCTTCGGTTGCCATGATCTTTCAGCGATTCCTCCCCATGGATTTCTGATACCTTTTTAATACCTATCTGGCAATAGCTTCATTACGAGTGGCAGGAGCGGTATAGAAATGAAGAAAATTTGATCATCATGATAAAAATTCACTTCTTTTGACAGTAAAGGTATTATATAGGTATTTAATGACCCCAGACCCCCAATTCTTCATCGGCATTGATGGCGGCGGAACTTCCTGTCGGGGTGGGCTCTGTCGGCGTGGTGCGTCAACGCGCCTGCAGGCAAATGCCGGCCCAGCCAACGTTCAGCGATTTGATCAGGCAATAGGCTCTGTCTTTTCCGTGCTGGACCGGCTCGCAGCCGAGGCGCATTTGACTTATGCGAGTTTGGGGACCGGGTCGATTCATCTTGGATTGGCCGGAGTATTAGCCAAGGCGGACGCAGACCGGGTGGGGTCCGCCATAAGATCAAGGTACAGCTTTGGCGCTGTGTCTGTATCCGACGACCAGGTTACTACGATTGAAGGCGCACTTGGCGGCGTGAGAGGTGCAGTGGCAGCGATCGGGACTGGCTCATTTATTGGTAGGAAGAGTGAGTTGTTGCGGATGGTTGGAGGC
>JBATMT010000384.1:0-1937 GCA_049289975.1 Paracoccaceae bacterium
GGACCCCAGACCGAGCCGCCCCACAGGAACCAGAAGGTCATCGGAGGATACAGCGCGGTGAACCACAGGAGGTAGGAGGGCTTGAAGTAGGCGGCGGCAAGAAGGATTGCCGAGACGACCACCGCAAAGAGGATCTGCAGCGCTGTGACCTGACCCTTGGCACCGGTCAGGAGCAGGAGCGAAATGATCATCAGAACGGCCATGCCCCCCAGAACCCGCAGCATCGTGCGGCGGTTGCCAAAGAACAGGACCGGAGTGATGGCGGCGAAGAGCAGGAAGAAGCTCATCACCGGGCGCCAGTAGATGTCTTGCGGGTAGAAGCCGAAGAGGAACTGGTGCCAGCGTTCACGGATGATCGCCCAGCAGGCGCCGGTGGCGTCTGGCCCCCATGTCGAGGTGATGACCTGACGGCATTCGGTCAGCGAGTTTGCATTCCAGACGGAGTGCATCAGCCACGGCAGCGATGCCTTGATCAACCAGAAGATCGCCAGAACGCCGAGTATTGTCAGGATCGAGTTGAGCCAGCCCGAGAACAGATTCTCGCGCAGCCATTTTACGGCGCCCTGCTCCTTGAGCGGGGGCGGCTCCGGCTGAAGCATGTTGGAGCGAACGAAAGCGGTTTCCATCTCAGCGCTCCTTCAGTCTGACGGAATTGTTGAAGACGTTCATCACTGCCGAGATCATCAAGCTGATCGACAGATAGATGAGCATCATCAGGAGCATACATTCCAGCTCGCGGCCGGTCTGGTTGAGCGTGATGCCGCCCAGCGTGCCACGCAGGTCGAGATAGCTGACCGCAATGCCAAGAGAGGTGTTCTTGGTGATGTTGAGGTACTGGCTGATCAGCGGCGGGATGATGACCCGCAGCGCCTGTGGCAGGATGATGAGCCGCATGGTCCGGCCAGGGCGAACGCCCAGCGCGAAGGCCGCTTCGGACTGCCCGCGCGAGATGGCGAGGACGCCGCCACGGACGGCTTCGGCGATGTAGGTGGCCGAGTAGAGCACGAGGGCAAGGAGAAGCGCGGTGAAGGAGTGCGCAACGTTGATGCCGCCGTTGAAGTTGAAGCCCTTGAAGACCGGATATTCCAGATGGAAGCCCAGCGCGATCATCAGGGCGATGATCGGCGCAAAGAGGATCAGCAGGCTTTTCCACCAGGTTGTCGGGCGGTCGCCCGTGGCTTCCTGAGTGGCATTCGCGCTGCGGATGACGGTCCGGTTCACGTAAAGGCTGCCCACGATCACCGCGAGGATGGCGAGGAAGGTGAAGTTAACCGAGAATGGCCCAATGTCGAAACCACCGAGGCCGCGTTCCAGAAGCACCTTCGGGATGTTCGTGCCGCGGTTTGTGATGGCTACGGACTGGTCGAAGATCATCGAAGCTTCGGGCTGTTGGCCCGCCGCGATCATCGCGTCGGTGACCTTGAAGGCCTTCGGCTCGGGCATGACCTCGGAGAGGACCACGTACGACAGGATGATCCACAAGAGGAGCGGAATGTTGCGGAACACCTCGACATAGACGGTCATCAGGCGACCGACGAGCCAGTTGTTCGACAGACGCAGAACGCCGACGACCACACCAAGGATGGTGGCGAAAACGCAGGCGAGGCTGGCGACGAGGAGCGTGTTCAGCAGCCCGACGAGCGCGGCCCGGAAGTGCGAGCTGTCGTTCGTGTAGGGAATAAGCTGTTGCCCGATGTCGTAGCCGGCGCGGTTCCACAAGAACCCGAAGTTCAGGTCCTTGCCCTTTTCGGCGAGGTTCACGATCAGGTTGTTGACCAGCCAACTCAGGCCGAACAGCACCAGGATCAGAACGAAAACTTGAATAGTATAGGACCTGTAGCGTGTATCGCTGACAAGCATCCCTAGCCGAAAGCTCGCTTTCGGCGTCTCTGACACGTATGCCATGAAACCCCCCATCCGATTGCCCGCCCCATATG
>JBATMT010000385.1:0-2987 GCA_049289975.1 Paracoccaceae bacterium
ATTTTGATTGGCAAGCGGCCACACCGCACATGGAGGGTACGCTGATCCTGTTGTTGTCAGGGGCCTACATAGGCTTTTTGCCGGAGCACTATGCCGCAGCCGAAGTACTTCGGGGGCGGCTTCGCGCGTTGGCTCCTGACCGGCTATCGTTCGATGACATTTTCCAGATCGTCTATGCAAGGCAGTCGCCTTCCAGGGCCGCGCAGGCACTCGCGCAGGCGATCGTAGACAACTGTAGTGGTGGCATTCCGGTCTAGACTATTTCACTTGGCGGACAGAAAAACGGTCCTGTGGCACGATTCGTGCTATGCGCAGACGCATTCGAAGCAGTGCGCGGAGACAGATCGTTTGCCGGGCCTCGGAGCTCATGGCATCAGGCGCCGATAGGTATGGCAAGTGCAGCTACTTCAGGTGGAGTGCCAACGCACTTTTCAATCTCTACGAGGGCAGTGTTGGCAAAGTTGCCTTGCGCCAGCTTTGAAACGCCTATGTTCAAGGTAACTAGGTTTATGTTCCTGTGTTTGCACGTGTCATCTACTTCTCCGAGCTTGCCTGAATCATACCACGCCTCTTCCTGCAACATCACGACGCCCATACGGACGCGATCGGCGGCGATAGGCGTCTTTTTCGAAGGCTCCATCCTCGACAGGCGTCCTGCCGCGACATGAGCACGGATGATTCCCCAGTTCGCGGCAATCAAATGTGACGAGGCATCGAAAAGTGGATAGGCTAGAAATTCATGTACGGTTGCCAGCTTAGGAATTGCGGCAAGGACTCTAAGCAACGCGGATCTGGTCGCGAACATTCTACGGGTGAGTTCCATGTTGGACTTCACGAAAAAGGCGTTGAACATCCAAGCACTTTCGACCGCGGCGGCTGGTGTTAGATGACATAGGCTGCGCACACACGCTTCGAGACAGCGTACAAAAAACTAAGCTCTGATGGCAGTTCGTTTACCAGACGCAGATCAGGCCAACGACGAAAGCCAGATTGGCTTCCTCAAAAAAGGGCAAAATGGACAGACAAGGGCGTGAATGCCCAGATGTCACTCTTTGTGGAAACCGACTGTTAACTAATTCGTGTGTGGTGCGCCGAAAATGACCCGGACGCGCCCAAGTTGGGTCACGATTCTCCTGCAAAACGTGTTCATGCCACGACGGACACGGGATCAGGCCAAGCCCCCCGGAACAAACGGGCGGATGGCTAAACGAACGCAACATTAGGAGACTGACCATGAAATTCTTCAAACTCGCCAAGAAATTCCACGAAGCCGAAGACGGTGCTGTGACGGTTGACTGGGTCGTGCTGACCGCCGCCGTTGTCGGCCTCGGCATTGCGGCTCTGGCTGCTGTCAAAGGCGGCATGAAGACGCTGACCACCAACATCAACAACCAGCTTTCCTCACAGTCGATCAACACCACGTTCAACTGATCCTGCCAGACACCAAACTTGCAGACCGCAAGCTTAAAAGCCGCGCCCCTAAGGGGCGCGGTTTCGTTTTGGGGGCATGGCAATTTAGCCAGATACCGGGTGAATGCCGAGAAGCTCTACTCTCCTCCCACGGGCACTAGAAACTGTCGCTAAAGGGTAAGCACGGCGGAGTGCGAAAAAGAGTATGCAGCTCGGCTAAGTGCATCGTTATAGGCGGGCGAGCTCCTGGTCTTGTAGGCGGGGGGTGTGGGTCTGCTCATGCAACCCAGCTAGCACGCTGGATTCATCAGGTTAGTCCCTCACGGGATTTGTGCAACAGAGCCCTAGGGTACGGTAATGTTCTTGGGCGTGACCGCGAGATATTCGTCTATGAGTCGACGGCATTGACTATACCATGACTCAAGGTTTGCCTCTTTCTGTGGATGGGAAAGAGCTTGTAGGCGAACTTACCATTGCCGATCCCTCCTTAGCGACCACCCTTTCTTACTCAAGCGGCACACACAATCGTGACTCCTTCATCGGTACGCTTTATGCCGAGGAGGCTGTGCTGAATGTCTATGGCGAAGTCACAGCAGAAACCGTTGCACGCGCGTGGCGCGGAATGGCTGCATGGCAGAGTATCAAAGGGGGCGAGGTGCGGTTTTCAACGCGGCTTCATGCGAATGGTTCGCCGGCCTTGTTGGTCGGGATACTCCAGCTGAACGAGTGACGCGCTGCGTTTTGACCGGCGAATGGACCTAGACAGCCTCCCAGTCCGATCCAATTTATACCCGCCAAAACGGACAAACACTGTTGACGCCCGACTGAACGACAACATCAACTGTGACAGCCTTATCTGAGCGCGCTTAGCAGATTTGAATAGTCATCTGTCCAAGCCGCTGTGGTGTCGGCTTGGACAGCTTCCCATGCTCCGGTGGCCAACAGATCGTCCAGTCGGCGCTGATCGCGGGTCATCACGAATGCCTGCGACGCCGCCGCGCCTAGCGCAAGGTTTTCAGGCGAAGGCGAATAGCTCTGATATGCTGACTTCAAATCAAGGTCGCGTGCAATTCTTGCTAGCACTGGCTCGAAGTCAAAAAATCTGTTGGAGATATGAAAAACGATAATGCCGTGATCAGCTAGTCTATCGAGGTATATCTTCACGGCTTCTGTTGTCATCAGGTGGACAGGAATTGCGTCAGAGCTATATGCGTCTATCATAAGAAGATCGAAGCTTAGATCCTGTCTGGACAGGATCAGGCGGGCGTCGCCGATATGCGTTGGTATGTCGTTGCCGCACTTTGGCATGTAGTCAAAGAGACCCGAGTAGCGGGCGATGTTGTCGACGACTGGGTCGATCTCATAGTAGTGCCAATCCTGGTAGGGTTTCCTGAAACAACTCAGTGCTCCTACGCCCAATCCAACGATACCCACTGAATGATGCCCCTCGAGAGCCGGCGCATTGACGAGTTGAGCAAGTGGGCCAGTGGAAAAGTAATAACTTACCGGACTCGGGCGGTGGCCGATTTCGTAAAGCTTCTCGGCCCCGTGGAACGTCGTGCCGTGTGCAAGTACGC
>JBATMT010000386.1:0-2417 GCA_049289975.1 Paracoccaceae bacterium
GTATCGAAGAGATCGCACGCCGCGCCGATGCGCCAAAGCGTTTTCTGGAGCATATCCTGCTTGAGATCCGCAATGCCGGGATCATTGCCTCGATCCGTGGTCGCTCTGGCGGATATGTGATGATCAAGGACCCCGAGCAGGTCTCCATCTCGGACCTATTGCGGCTGATCGATGGGCCGATTGCGCCTTTGCCCTGCCTCTCGCGCCGCGCCTATCAGCGGTGTGACGACTGTGCCAACGAAGAGACCTGTCGCCTGCGCCGGGTCTTTGCCGATGTTTTCTGGTCCTACCTGCTGATTCTCGAGTCTTTAACGCTCGCGGACATGCTCAAACAGGATAGTCCCGCCGCTGCAATCGTTGCATGAAGTATTCTGATACTGGAATGTGTCTGAATACGATTGCTTCTCGGCCCGGAACCTTTTTACGATAGTGTTACAACGCGCCCCGGCTTGTAAAGGAAGTACTATGGCCCCTTCGGACATCAAACGGACACTGACCCTCCGCGACGTTTCGGAGGCATCAGGCGTGTCCGAGATGACGGTAAGCCGGGTGCTGCGCAATCGGGGCGATGTGTCGGATGCAACCCGTGACAAGGTGCTCGAAGCGGCTAAGCGGCTCGGCTACGTGCCGAACAAGATTGCCGGCGCTCTGGCCTCGCAACGGGTCAATCTGGTGGCGGTCATCGTTCCCTCCCTCTCGAACCTTGTGTTCCCGGAGGTGCTGAGCGGTATCTCAGAGGAACTGGAGGATACTGGCCTTCAGCCCGTATTCGGCGTGACGAATTACTCTGCCGAAAAGGAAGAGTCAGTTCTGTATGAGATGCTCTCCTGGCGGCCTTCGGGGGTTATTGTCGCAGGTCTGGAACATTCGCCCAATGCCCGCGCCATGCTGCAAAACTCTGGAATCCCGATTGTGGAGATCATGGACGTCGACGGAGAGGCTATCGACTCGGTCGTAGGGATCTCGCACAAGCGCGCCGGACTTGAAATGGCGCGCGCCATCGTCAAGGCAGGGTACAGCAAGATCGGCTTCCTTGGCACCAAAATGCCTGACGACCATCGCGCCCGCAAACGACTGGAAGGGTTCGAGGCTGGTCTGGCCGAGGCTGGGATCGAACTTGCCGACAGTGAATTCTATTCGGGCGGCTCCGCACTTCTGAAAGGGCGCGAGATGACCGAGGCAATTCTCGCCCGCAATCCCGATCTAGATTTTCTTTACTACTCGAACGACATGATAGGCGCAGGCGGCTTGCTCTTCTGCCTTGCCAAGGGGATCGATGTACCGAGCAAGCTCGGTCTGGCCGGATTCAACGGTGTCGATCTTTTGGAGGGCCTGCCGCGGCGCTTGGCGACGATGGATGCCTGCCGCCGTGAAATTGGCAAACGCGCGGCTGAGATTATCGCGGGTCATAGTCACTCGGGCATGATCGGCGGAGAGCGCATCGAACTGACGCCCACCCTGCAACTTGGTGATACAATCCGACGCCTCTGACCGCGTCAGCGCCGAAGGATATAGATATCCATGATCCAACCATGATCGGCACGCGCTTTGGCGCGGGTTTGAACGATCTTGTCTGCGACCTCGGACAACTTCCCGGAAATCGTGATCTGCTCGGTCATGCCGACATAGGCGCCCCACCAGATGCTGACTTCGGCGGGGTCGATTGTCAGGAAGGAACATTCACCATCAAGCATTATCGCCAGCGTATCCGCTCCGTCGGGCCAACCTTCCTCGCGGAGCTTTCGCCCGGTCGTAACGGTGAACGGCGCGCCGATATCGTTGATCGGAATGGCGTGTGCGGCTGTCAGGGCCTGCAAGGATGTGATTCCGGGAATGACTGCAAGGGTCAGCGGCAGGGATTTTTCAATGCGCGACGCGATCCGCAGCGTGCTGTCATAGAGCGACGGATCTCCCCAGACCATCAGCGCCACGCGGCCATTTTGCCCGATTTCCGCAAGGATAGTGTCTTTCCAGACCGCTGCAATCGCATCGTGCCAGTCGTCCACGCCTGCGCGATAGGCAGGATTGGAGGCATCACGCACCGGTAGGTCAAATTCGAAAAGCCGGGTGTTGGGGTTCGTCAGAACATCGGCGCAGATCGTCCTGCGCAGCTCGGCCAGATCGGCCTTGCTCTCGCCCTTGCGCGGAATCATCACCAGGTCAGCAGAGTTCAACGCCTTGATGGCCTGCAAGGTCAGATGGTCCGGGTTTCCGGTTCCAATTCCAACGAGAAGTAGGTCAATCATCGGCTGCCCTCCGCATATGGCCGCCACTGAACAGATAACCCCGCGCAAGTCCATGCGCGGGGCCGTTTCTCAGGTTCTTCAGACGCTCTTGCCTGTCCACAAGCGGCTGGCGAACCAGCCGAGTGCCAGCCACGCTATCAGGGCGACGCCCATTGAGCGCGCGGCGAACTC
>JBATMT010000387.1:0-3556 GCA_049289975.1 Paracoccaceae bacterium
AGCAGGAGAGAGTTTATTCCAGAATAGCAATTGGAATATCTCAGGGAGTCTACAAAAGTGCGAGAGATGTTATTATTGCGCTTAGGCCTGTCTACCCGAATGATGACATTTTTAGAGCAACCTTTGCGACAAAGACGATGGATACATCGAGTAGCCGAAATAAACAAATCGTTCGATATATACTAGCGAAACTCGACGCACAGATAACCGGGGCACCTTTTGTTGTTCCTCCAGCCGAAATGACTATAGAACACATTCTACCCGAAAACCCTGATACAAACTGGGCTACATTCTCCGATGTGGAGGTCAGTTCTGAGGTGTACCGGATTGGCAATATGGCTTTGCTCGAAGCTCAACTTAACCGTGATGCGGGCAATAGACCTTATAGCCAGAAGGCATCGATTTTATTAAATTCGACAATTTCTTCAACAAAATCAATTCCCAACAGGTATTCCGATTGGAACACTGACACAATAAACAAGCGGCAAGCGGCACAGGCTAGTTTTGCTACAGCTATTTGGCGCGTTGCGCAACTACATGAATGAAAGCACAACTAGTCTAGTTGTTTCTGGCATGTAAGTCCGGGTAAAGCTGAGGTTCTAGAATAATCTAATCCGCGTAAATAGATTTGACAAAACTTAGATCCAGTTACAACGATCATTAATTGCATTGGTTACGTCCCGTTCGCCAGCGTGGCATTGTTAGGTCGTCGCTTTCTCCTCCCCCCACCCTTGCCAACCTCACCCCACCTCGCTAGTCTTGTTAAACTACTGTTCAACAAGACCTATCCACCACCACTCCCAGCGAGGCCCCACCATGCCCTTCTTCCCCGCTTCCGCCGCCAGCCTCTATTACGAACAAACCGGCAGCGGGCCGGATATCGTCTGGGTTGGCGGGGGCGGCACGCGGGGGCAGGACTGGCACCGCTTCCAGACCCCGCATTTCAACACCTCCTTCCGCTCGACCGTCTATGACAACCGCGGCATCGGCCAGACCACGACCACCACGGAAATGCCGTGGCAGATCGAGGATTTTGCCGCCGATCTGGCCGAACTGGTGCGCGGCGCCTGCAACGGTCCCGTGGCCTTTGTCGGTTCGTCGCTTGGCTCGGCCATCATCCAGCAGGTCTGCATCGACGCCCCCGATCTGGTGAAATGCGCCGTCGTCATGGGCACCGGCGCGTGGAGCACCAGTTGGGGCTGGGACTATCAGGCCGCCGAAATCGAATTCCGCCAGCGCGGCGGGCGGCTTGATGGAATGATGGGCGTCACCCACTATGCCAGTATGCTCTACCCCGCCCGCGCCCTTGGCGACCGGGTGCTGTGGCCCAGGCTGAAGGACCTCCTTCTCGAATGGATCGACTCGGGCGAGAACGAGGAATCGCTGATCCCGCAATGGGACACGTCGCTGCGCTACGACCAGCGCGCCGCCTTGCCACAGGTCCGCGTGCCGCTCCACGTCATCGCCTTCGCCGAAGATATTCAGGCCCCCCCGCAAGATGGCGAGGAACTGGCCAACCTTGTGCCCGGCGCCGAGTTTCACCTGCTCGAAGGCATGGGCCACGGCTCGTGGTACGGCCACGCCCACGACCGGCTGAACCCCTACATCGAAACGATCCTGCGCCGCTATCCCTGAACCGGGCCACTCAGACTCCGTCCCGGACCCCCATCGCAGGGCGGCGTCGGACTCTTAACAAGTCCCTAACAGAAATTTGCGCTTTCAGTCTTATCAATGGCTTGACCAAGTGTCCCACAGTGGGACCCCCCTCACGCCGCCATCAGCCGGCCCCCGTAGCGCACGATCAACCGCCGCGTCAGCGGCACAAAGATCACCACGTCAAACCAGAACCGCCCGCCCACTGCCGCCGCCGGAAAGCCGAACAGCGCCGGGACCGCCCCGACCTTCAGAGCCCGTCGCCGGAGCAGCGCCCGCGCCAACCCCGCGAAGGCAGGGGCCGCTCCTGTCACCCGATCGCCTCACCCACTCACCCCCTTGCCAACTCCTTAACAATAAACACGAACGCCAACCTTTTCAGTCTCTTGCCAGCCTGTATCGCAGCGATACACATGGCATACGCCTAGAAAACCCTTGCATAACCACCCTCAACCAGCGACCAATTCCCCCACGCACAGGGAACCGCGCCGCGCATGGAATTTGCCTTTTACGTAACCGCTTTCGTCACGCTGTTCGTGATCATCGATCCGATCGCGCTTGCACCGCTGTTCGTGGCGCTCACCCGTGGCATGGACGAGCATCACCGCCGCCGCATCGCGCTGCGCGCCTGCCTGATCGCCATCGGTCTGCTGACGCTCTTCGGCCTCCTGGGCAACAAGATCCTCGCCGTCATCGGCATCACCATGCCCGCCTTCAAGATCTCGGGCGGGCTCCTCCTGTTTGTCACCGCGCTCGACATGCTCTTCGAACGCCGCACCCAGCGGCGCGAAGGCCAGCAGCCCGACCCCAACCATGACCCGTCGGTCTTCCCGCTGGCAACGCCGCTCATCGCCGGGCCGGGCGCCTTCACCACGATGATCCTCCTCGTGAACAACACACCCGCCACCGGCCTCCCCCATACGCTGGCCATCCATCTGGTGATGATCCTCGTCGTGGCCAGCGCCTATCTCTTCTTCCTGATGGCGGGCCTGATCGAAAGGCTCCTTGGCCGCACCGGCATCGTCGTGGTGACGCGCCTCCTCGGGATGCTGCTTGCCGCCCTCTCCGTGCAGTTCGTACTCGACGGCATCAAGGGTACCGGACTTCTGTGATGACCGACGACAAAGCCCGCCTGATCTTCCTGCTGATCTTGCTTGTTCCGCTCGTCCTTCAGGTCTCCATGGGCAGCGGCAAGGCACTTTTCCGCAAGCTTCAGCACTCCGCCGTCTGGTTCCTGATCTTCGCAGGTTTCATCGCCACCTACGGCATGTGGCCCGAACTCAAACGCAGCCTTCTGCCGCGCGCCGCGATCGAGCGTAACGGCGCCGTCGAACTGCGTGCCGCCAGTGATGGCCATTTCTACGTCGACACGTTGATCAATGGTCAGCCCGTGACCTTCCTGATCGACACCGGCGCCTCCAACATCGTGCTAAGCACCGCCGACGCCCGCAAGGTCGGCTTCGACCCCGCCAAACTCAGCTACACCGATCAGGCCGCAACCGCCAACGGACTGGTGGGCATTGCCCCGGTCCGGCTCAACTCGCTGGTCCTCGGCCCGCACGAAGATCTCGATCTCAATGCCAGCGTCAATGCCGGCGACATCGACATGTCGCTCCTCGGCATGAGCTACCTGCGCCGCTACCAGTTGACCTTCTCTGGCAACACTCTCAGCCTCAAACGCTGAATCCGCAACGACGATCCGCCATTTTCTGCTCGAAAATATCCCACAGAGGGCCCGGGGGACATGAAGTCCCCCGGTTCTCAATTGGTGCGGGACGTGAAGTCCCCCAATTCTCAAATGGTGCGGGACATGAAGTCCCCCGTTTCTCAAATGGTGCGGGACGTGAAGTCGCCCGATTTTCAAATCGTGCAGGACGTGAAGTCCCGCGGATGTCTACCGGTG
>JBATMT010000388.1:0-2772 GCA_049289975.1 Paracoccaceae bacterium
CCACCCGACAGAAGCGAGCCGCCCTCGTTGCGTTGCAGGAGCACGACGCCGATGAGCAACAGGGCCAGGATCAGATGGATGGTGAGTACGACGTTTTCCATGACTGCGGGCCCTGACTGGATTCTGACGCGCCTATCTAGGCGGAAGGGCCGAGCGGTGCAAGGGGGAGGTGGCCGCGGAGAGTGCGGAAGCCTCCGGCGGGGGTATTTGCGGTTGGAAAATGTGGTCCGGTTACTCGGCCCGGTCGCAGACGGCCGAGAGTTTGTTGCCGTCGGGGTCGCGGACATAGCAGGAGTAGAAGGTCGGGCCGTAGCGCAGGCCGGGGGCGCCTTCATCGGTTCCACCATGTGCCAGTGCTGCTGTGTGGAAGGCATCGACGGCGGCGCGGGTCGGGGCATCGAGGGCGGGCATCGAGCCATTGCCGACGGAGGCGGGTTTGCCGTCGAACGGGAGCGTCACATAGAGAGTGGGGTGGTCTGCTCCCTGCGGGCCGTAGCCGAATTCACCGTCGGTGTCCTGAATGAGCCTGTGGCCGAGCGCGGCCATGATGGCGGCGTAGAAGGGCCGGGCGCGGGCGAGATCGTTGGTGCCGAGTGTGATGTAGAGAAACATGGTTTAGCCTTCCACTTCGTCAACTGTGGCCTGACCGGACAGGCGCTGGCGCAGGATGCTCCACGACAGGCCGATGCCGAGGATGAGCGAGAGCGCGAAGAGGACGATCCAGACATTCAGGCTCTGGTTGGCAAGCGACAGGACGCCCCAGTCGATCAGCACCCAGATGGCGGCGCCAAATATCGCGGCGATGAACAGGATGCCGAAGGCCCCGATCGAGCGCAGGGTGGCCACGACATAGATCATGTAGCCCACCGAAAGGAGCAGTCCGAGCAGGATCACCAGCGGCAACTGAGCGTTGTAGTTCGCCTCGGCCCAGCGGATGTAGTTGTAGGGCGTCGGGTTGAAGGTGATGCACAAAAGCACGAATGCCCCGAGCCAACGCAGAAGTATGCCCATCAGATGCCCCTCATTTTTGTCATTTCGTGCCTGAGAGTGGGGCTTGTGTCCAGCCCGCTTGCCGGTGCGGCCATTTTGCTGTTTCGCCGCGCGTCCGGCATCGCTATAGGACGCAGGGTTTTCTCTCAAGGCAAGGACCGTACGCATGGCCAACGTGGTTGTCGTGGGCGCCCAATGGGGCGACGAGGGCAAGGGCAAGATCGTCGACTGGCTCTCTGAGCGCGCTGATGTGATCGCGCGCTTTCAAGGTGGCCATAATGCGGGCCATACGCTGGTCATCGGCGGCAAGGTGTTCAAGCTGTCGCTGCTGCCATCGGGGATCGTCCGCGAGGGCAAGCTGGCGGTGATCGGCAACGGTGTCGTGCTGGACCCGTGGGCGCTGTTCACCGAGATCGACAAGCTGGCGGCGCAGGGCGTGGCGATTTCCACCGAGAACCTGATGATCGCCGAGAATACGCCACTGATCCTGCCGCTGCACCAGGATCTGGACAAGTTGCGCGAGGAGGCCGCTGGCAAGGCCAAGATCGGCACTACCGGGCGCGGCATCGGACCTGCCTATGAGGACAAGGTCGGGCGGCGCACGATTCGTGTGGCGGATCTGGCCGATGACGAGACACTTGAGGCGCGGCTTGACCGGTTGCTGGCGCACCATGATGCGCTGAGGGCCGGGCTTGGCGCGACGCCCATTGACCGGGCGGACCTGACGGCAAAGCTGAAAGAGATCGCGCCGAAGCTTCTGCCCTATGCGCAGCCGGTGTGGAAAGTGCTGGGTGACATGCGCAAAGCGGGCAAGCGCATCTTGTTCGAGGGCGCACAGGGCTCGCTTCTGGATATCGACTTCGGCACCTATCCCTATGTGACCTCATCCACGACCATGTCGGGGATGGCGGCGACGGGAACCGGGCTTGGGCCGTCGGCCATCGGCTTCGTGCTGGGGATCGTGAAGGCTTATACGACGCGGGTTGGCGAAGGGCCGTTCCCGACCGAACTGGAAGATGCCGACGGGCAACGGCTGGGCGAACGGGGCCATGAGTTTGGCACCGTGACCGGTCGCAAGCGGCGCTGTGGCTGGTTCGATGCGGTGCTGGTGCGGCAGACCTGCGCGATTTCCGGGGTCAAGGGGATCGCGCTGACCAAGCTTGACGTGCTGGACGGGTTCAAGACCCTCAAGATCTGCGTTGGCTATGAAATCGACGGCACGCACTATGACTATTTGCCGACCGCAGCGGCGCTTCAGGCGAAGGTGAAGCCGGTCTACGAGGAGATGGACGGCTGGCAGGAAAGCACGCAAGGCGCGCGGTCCTGGGCTGATCTTCCGGCGGCGGCGATCAAGTATGTCCGGCGCATCGAGGAGCTGATCCAGTGCCCTGTCGCCATGCTGTCGACGAGCCCCGAGCGTGACGACACGATCCTTGTGACCGATCCTTTCGCGGACTGAGAAAATGCTGCCGTACAAGACACGCAAGCGATTGTCCTATCTGATCCTGATTGTGGGCGTTCCGCTTTACATCGTTGTTGCAGTGACGCTGGTGAACTGGATCGAGCGGACATGGGGGCGGCCGCCGATCTGGGCGGAGTTTCTGGTCTATGTGGGTCTGGGGTTCTTGTGGATGCTGCCCCTCAAGCCAGTGTTCAAGGGTGTGGGTCAGGCCGACCCGGACAACCAGAGCGCCAAGAAATGAAAAGAGCGGCCCCGGAAAGGGCCGCTCTTTTGCTTTTGGCGTTAGCGCCGCTTATTGCGGGTGGCGGGCCATGTCGCTG
>JBATMT010000389.1:0-1983 GCA_049289975.1 Paracoccaceae bacterium
GGCCAAGCGGTTGTCTCCGCCGGTCTTTGGTTTGCCGCGCAGGGTCGGCGATTCCCGAAAAACAATCAGGGCCGGAGACTCCGACCCTGCCCATCCTCGTAAAACCCAGGCTCGTCCCGGCCTGCTCACCGCCCGCGCGTATAGGCGGAATGACAGAGGAAGGCAAGAGGTTCACGACGTTCCGAAAGGCTGGCCGACGCAGACCCGTCGGGCCCGGGCGATCGGCTGCCCTGCAATGCAACGCCGCTCAAAGGCGCTAAGTAAACGGCTCCAATCATTGCTCCGTGGGCCCAAGAGCCAAAACACGGCGAAGGTCATAGGCATAACACACGCTTGCAATACCCAACGCGTGCCTATCCTTATTGCCAAGCTATTGACCTTCGAAAGGCCATTCAACGACCCTTCACAACATTTAACGCCTGCTTAACTACGCCCACCGCACGCGCTACGGCCGTCTCAATTGTCATCTCTGACGTATCGATCACGACCGCTCCGTCCGCCGCTTTCAACGGCGCGTCGGCCCGCCCCATATCCCGCGCATCGCGCTCCCGTACTTCGGCCAGCACTCTGGTCTCGTCACCGCCCACTTCAAGCCATCGCCGTTGCGCTCGGACCTCTGCGCTCGCCGTGACATACAGTTTCACCTCCGCCTCAGGGCAAATTACTGTCCCGATGTCGCGCCCATCCAGCACCGCGCCACCCGGTCTGCGCGCAAAATTCCGTTGGAACTCAACAAGCGCTGCCCTGACCTCCGGGATCACCGCTACTCGGCTCGCCGCCTGCCCCGCTTCGAGTGTCCGCAGATCGTCGCGCTTTAGATCGGCCTCAGCCAACTCCCTTGCCGCCACAATGGGATCACCGCCCATGGCACCGACTGCTCGATAAAGAAGCCCTGTATCTAAATGCGCAAATCCGAACTCTGCCGCAACCGCCCGGCTGATCGTCCCCTTACCCGCGGCCGCCGGTCCGTCAATCGCCACGGTAAACATCATGACCTGCCCCCTGTTCTTTCGATGGTTCTCCCCCTAGGCTCAGGGCCTGTCAAACCGAAAGTCATCGACATGGGCACAGGCACCCCTCCCGCCCCTTGGGCACACCTCATCGCAGAATTCATGGTCACCGACTACGACCGGACTTTTTCGTTCTGGACCAATATTTTGGGCTTTTCTGTGGCCTTCGCACGACCGACACAAAAGCTGGCCTGCTTGACGCGACCGGAAGGCGCACAAGTCATGTTTTATGAACGCGACGGCTACTGGGAGACCGGCCTGATGGACCAGCCTTTCGGTCGCGGCGCCATCACACAGGTGTTTGTCAGCAACGTCGACACCCTCGCCCAGAACGTCACCGATGCAGGCCTCGCCTTCTATGTAGCCCCGCGCGAGAAATGGCGAGACTGGGGCGACCGTCTCGGCGGACAGCGCGAGTTCCTGGTGCAGGACCCTGACGGGTACCTAGTCATGGTGGCCCAACGCATCGGCGAGCGGCCGCTCCCTCAGTCCTGAATACGAGCTATGTCTGCACCAAGGCTGGCCATCAAGGATTCAAACACCGGGAACGAGGTCGCAATCGGTGACCCGTCATCGACGCTCACCGGCTCTTTTGTGGTAAGTCCCAGAACAAGAAACGACATTGCAATGCGGTGATCGATGTGGGTCTTGGCAGTTGCGCCACCCGGCACCCCGCCCGAACCCATTCCATGCACGATCAGTGTGTCTTCATCTTCCTCGACGCGAACACCCATTGCTTCGAGACCGCGTGCCATCGCGTCGATCCGGTCACTCTCCTTGACGCGCAACTCCTTGACGCCACGCATGATTGTCGTCCCCTCTGCACAGGCGGCAACGACAGAAAGCACCGGATATTCGTCGATCATGCTCGCGGCCCGCTCCTCCGGCACCTCAATGCCTTTCAACGCTGAGAAGCGCACCCGCAGGTCCGCAACAAGCTCTCCCCCCTCTTCGCGTGGGTTCTGGAATTCGA
>JBATMT010000390.1:0-3363 GCA_049289975.1 Paracoccaceae bacterium
AGCGAGAAGGCCGACCAGTTCCAGTCGGACGGCACGTTGTTGACCATCGCCATGAAGGTGTTGAGGTCGTTCGGCGCACCCCACGGAACGCCCATGCACAGTTGCACCAGTGCCGGGCCGTTCAGTACGCCTTCGTTGACAAGTTCCTTGGCGAACCACAGATGGCCGGTATCGAACGCCTCGATCTCGGGGCAGACGCCAAGGTCGGTCATCATCTTGCCCATGGCGCGCAGCATGCCGGGCGTGTTGGTCATCACATATTCGGCTTCGTTGAAGTTCATCGTGCCGCAATCGAGCGTGCAGATTTCGGGCAGGCAGTCGGCCACGTGGGCGACACGCTCGGTCGCGCCGACCATGTCGGTGCCTTTGACGTTGACCGGGAACGGATGCTCGACATCGCCAAACACGATGTCACCGCCCATGCCTGCGGTCAGGTTGAGCACCACGTCGGTGCCGCTGTCGCGGATACGCTCGGTCACTTCGCGGTAGTATTTCAGGTCGCGCGACGGCTTGCCGGTTTCGGGGTCGCGGACGTGGCAATGGACGATGGCCGCACCGGCCTTTGCCGCGTCGATGGCCGAGTTGGCGATCTGTTCGGGCGAGCGTGGCACATGCGGGCTGCGGTCCTGAGTGGAACCCGAGCCGGTCACGGCGCAGGTGATGAAGACTTCGCGGTTCATGGAAAGCGGCATGGGGTCCTCCTGATTTGATCAGACTATAGCGGGAGCCGGGGCGCGCATTTAGCAAAATACGAAATACTTTTACCCTTTGGCGCAGTTGTATCCCGTTGGATTCAGCAAGAGCCAAAGGGCATATGCCCGAATTGCCCGGCAGCCACACCCGTGACGGGGCACTATCCGCTTCCATTTGAGAGTTTATCTATCAGAAAAGAAACAATTTCCGGCTTCACTGGCACAAGTCGGCCGAAAGCCTGTTATATTCTGATCAAGTTTGAACCGGCCGACTCGTATGTTAACGGCCTTTCCCGGTGACCGCGCCCTTTGCGCCTTTCCACATCAGGTCAGTGTATTCATGAAGAAAATCTCGGTCGTTTCGCCCTGCTACAACGAAGAAGACAATGTCGAAACCTGCTATGAGACGGTGAAGGCTATCTTCGAGCGTGATCTGCCGGGCTATGAGCGCGAGCATATTTTCATCGACAATTGCTCGACCGATCGGACAGTCGAGCTTTTGAAATCGTTGGCTGCCAAAGACCCTGCGGTCAAGATCGTGGTCAATGCCCGTAACTTCGGCGTCTTCCGCTCGACCTTCAACGGGCTGCGTCATGCGACGGGCGATGCGACGCTGGTGATGCTGCCGGTCGATCTGCAAGATCCGCCGGAGTTGCTGCCCGAATTCGTGAAACTGTGGGAAAGCGGCTATGAAATCGTGGCGGGGGCGCGATCGACCCGCGAGGAAACCTTCGCGTTGCGCACGTCGCGCAAGATATTCTATCGGCTGGTCAATGCCCTGTCGGACTTTGAACTTTCGCCCGATGTGGGTGAGTTCCAGTTGATCGACCGCAAGGTGCTGGAAGCGGTGCTGAAGCACGACGACCACTATCCCTATATCCGCGGCATCATCGCCTCGGTCGGGTTCAAGCGGATCATCGTTCCCTACACATGGCGGGCGCGCAAACGTGGTGTGTCCAAGCACAACCTGTTCATGCTGGTCGATCAGGCGCTGAACGCCATCTTTGCCTTCACCAAGGCGCCCATGCGGTTTTGCACCTTCGTGGGCACCGGCATTGCCGCCGCCTCGATCCTGTTCGCCACCCTGTCGGTGATTGCCTATTTCTTCGGGATCGGCGTCGGCCCGCGCGGCACGACAACGCTGATCGTGGCCCTGTTCTTCCTTTCGGGCATCCAGTTGCTGTTTATCGGGATGCTGGGCGAATACATCACCGCGATCCACAATCAGGTCCGGGGCGGACCGATGGTGGTGGAGCGTGAGTTGGTCAATATCGCCGGACCCGCCGGTCCTGTCGATCTGTCGCAAGCGAGGGCGGTAAAGAGGGCATGACAGTCACAACGTCGGGGACGGCAGGCACGCGCCTACTGGGCGCGGTTTGTGAGGTTTTGGGTGCGCTCGTCATCGTGGCGACGATCTTCGTCACCGACAGCATGCTTGGCTGGCCGACAGCGCTGATTGACCGCTGGTATTTTGCGATTGGCGCGGTGGCGCTGATGTTCTTCGGCCTGTGCGCACGGCGCGATGCGGTGCTGTTCGGGGTATTGGCCTTTGTGCTGATCATGGGCGGCGCGGCTCAACTATATGTGACCGACCCATTGTGGTTCCCGGCGCTGCATCTGGAGCCGAAGAACTGGAAGGAATGGGCGACCGTTGGCGTCTTGGCAACCGAGGCGCTGGTGGCGCTGGCGGTGCTGGCGCGCGTCGGTATTGCGCATATCCTGATCGAGGTGCACGAGCGGCTCGGGATCGGCAAGATGATCCTGTTCATCTTGATAACCGGGCTTCTGTCGGTGCCGCTTTTGGGCTTCATGGCGCGCGGCGCGGCGGGGGCTTATGTCGCTCACGTCGTGGTGGGCGTAGGCCTGACCGTCATTCACCTGATGGTACTGGCGGCGATGAGCCAGGTGAAAAGCCCGATCAGCGGGCTTTACCGGCTGTCGCCACTGGTGCCTGCGGCGGTCACGCTGGTCGTCAGCCTGATCCTCAGCTGGTACGCGTTCGAGCGGATGCCGCATGTCGAGGATGAGGTCGCCTATCTGTTTCAGGCCAGAACCTTCGCGGGTGGCGCACTGACCGTGCCCCTGCCCCCGGCGGCAGCCTTGCCCGGCCTTGACTATTATCTGTTCGAGGCGACCGGAGATCGCTGGTATGCGGCAACCGCACCGGGATGGCCGGCGGCGCTGGCGCTTGGCGTGGCGGCAGGTGTGCCGTGGCTGGTGAACCCGATCCTTGCGGCGCTGACCGTGCTTCTGGCCCATGCCATCGCTTCGCGTCTGGCTGACCGTGATCAGGCCGATCTGGTGGCGATGATGATGGGTGCCTCGCCGTGGCTGGCGGCAATGGCGGCCTCGCTCATGACCCATACGCTGACCCTGTTCCTGATGCTGACCGCCTGGTGGCTGATCCTGAGGGCCGAGGAAAGCACCCAGCACTGGTTCCGGCGCTTGTTGATTGCGGGTCTTGCGATGGGCTGGATCTTTGCCACGCGGCCGCTTGACGGCGTGGTGATCGGCGGGATCACCGGGCTGTGGCTTCTTTTCGGGCGCAGCCGTTCGGTGCCACGTGCGGCGGTCTATGCGGTGGGTTGCCTCGTCACGGGTGGGCTCGCGCTGGTCTACAACGCCCATATCACCGGGCACGCCCTGTCACAGCCGCTGAGCGTCTATATCG
>JBATMT010000391.1:0-4685 GCA_049289975.1 Paracoccaceae bacterium
CTGCATTGGTACGGGCGCATCCTTGAAAACCCGTCCATCCGGGCCGCCACATGGAACTCGCTTGTACTGGCCTTTTCGGCCGGCATCGGTGCGACGCTTATCGCGCTTCTTGCTGCGCTTGCCACCAAGAACCACTTCCGCGGCATCGGCGGGATCGAGGCGATGATCAATGCGCCGCTGATCCTGCCCGAGGTGGTGGTTTCAGTCGCAACGCTGATCTTGTTCGTGGCACTGGGGTTGAACCTTGGACTTGGCGCGATGATTCCTGCCCACGTCGCCTTCTGTACACCCTTCGCCTACTTGCCGATCAAGGCGCGGCTTGAGGGGATGAACAGATCGTTCGAAGAGGCCGCGCAGGACCTTTACGCGAACCGCTTCCAGACCTTTCGCTTCGTGACGCTGCCGCTTTTGTGGCCCGGCATCCTAGCGGGCTTCACGCTGGCCTTCGTCACCAGCCTTGATGACTTCCTGACCTCGTTCTTCCTGTCGGGTCCGGGGTCCACTACGCTGCCTGTCTACATTTTTTCGGCAATCCGCTCCGGTATCTCGCCTGAAATCAATGCGATTTCGACGATCATGCTGGTGATCTCGGTTGCGCTTGTCGTCCTGTCTTTCGTCCTCAGCCGCGCTCGCCGCTGAAAGTTCAACCAAGGGAGAGAACAATGTCCTGGACTATCCGCCTCGCGGCACCGCTTCTGGCGCTTGCCCTGACGACCGGCGCCCAAGCCGAAGAAGAGAAAGTGCTCTATTTCTACAACTGGACAGACTATTATCCGGTTGAACTTCTTGCAAAATTCGAAGCTGACACTGGCATCAAGGTCACGCTCGATGGCTACGACAGCAATGAAACGCTTATCTCGAAACTGCAATCGGGTGGCGCGAACTATGACGTGATCGTGCCGTCGGACTATATCATCCCCGGCCTGATCAAGGATGGTCTGATCCAGAAGATCGACACGCCGAAGATGGCAAACTACCAATACATGAAGGACAACTTCAAGAATCCGGACTTCGACCCGACACAGGAATATTCGGCGCCTTATCTGTGGGGTGTGACCGGCATCGCCTATGACAGCGCGCAGGTTCCGGGCGGCGAGTTGGAGCAATCCTGGAAGGTCTATTTCGAGCCGCCAAAGGAGTTGGAGGGCAAGATTGCGGCACTTGATACCGCCAGCGACGAGATCCTTGCCGCCTCGCTTTACCTTGGCATTCCGCAATGTACCGAAAGCAACGATGACGCCAAGCGCATCCTCGAACTTCTGGAGGCGCAGAAACCGAAGCTGAAGCTTTACTCGTCCGACACCACGGTTGACCGTATGGCGGGTGGCGAAGTTGCGATGCACCACCTGTGGAACGGCGCAACTGCCCGCGCCCATGCCCAGCGCGACACGATCCGCTTCATCTATCCCAAGGAAGGCACGCCGATGTTCCGCGACAACTTCGCGGTCCCGGCCCAGGCACCGCACCCGGAAAACGCCAAGACTTTCATCAACTGGATGATGTCACCGGAAAATGCTGCGGCTGTTTCTAACGCCATCGCTTATGCCAACGCGATCAAGAGCGATGAGTTCATGGACCCGAAATGGATGTCGACGGAGGCGATCAACATGCCCGCCGACTATGCCAGCCGCCTTGTGCCGACCAAAGACTGCAGCCCCGCCGCGCGAGAACTGCAAGACAAGATCTGGACCCGCCTTAAAGGCTGATCCCTATATGACAAGACCCATGCGCGCCCCTTGCGGGCGCGCATCTTTATCCAAGGTGACATGACATGGCGGCGACGCTTTATAACAACCTGCGCTCACTCTCCGGCGAAGCGGCAGCGATCCTGTGCGAAAACGGCCATATCACCGCGACCGGCGCTGGTCCGCACGGCGCAGCGGATGTGCTTGACGGCAAGGGCTATCTCGTCCTTCCCGCTTTTGTCGAACCCCATGTCCATCTCGACAAGACGCTTTGGGGCGAGCCATGGCAGCCCGGCAAGACTGCCTCGAAACTCAGCGACTATATCGAGAACGAACGCCGGGTTCTGTCGGGGTGCAAGACACCGATTGCAACCCGTGCCGGGCGGCTTCTGGAGCGGATGATCGGCTTTGGCACAACCACTGTGCGTTCGCATATCGATGTCGCTCCGGACATGGGTCTGAGCCATGTCGAAGCGATGCTGGACTTGCGCAAGGAATGGGCCAATCGCATAGACATGCAGTTCGTGGCTTTCCCGCAGCAGGGCCTTCTGATCCGCCCCGGCACGCTGGAGCTTATCGACCGTGCCATCGAGATGGGCGTCGAGACGGTCGGCGGGCTGGACCCGGCGGGGATCGACGGCGACCCCGACGGGCAGTTGCGTGCCATTTTCAGGCTGGCCGAGAAATACGGGGCCGGGATCGACATTCACCTGCATGACAAGGGCCAGCTCGGCGCCTGGCAGATCGAACGGATATGCGACTATGTTCAGGGCTCGGGTCTTCAAGGCAAGACGATGATCTCGCACGCTTATTGCCTTGGCATGATTGACAATGGTGCGCTGGATCGCATCGGGCGCAGGCTGGCCGACCTTGGCGTGTCGCTGATGACCTCGGCCCCTGCCGATGTCGCTGTGCCGCCGGTGGCCCGCCTGACCGAATTGGGCGTTAACGTGTGCTGCGGCTCGGACGGTATCCGCGATGCCTGGTCGCCGCTTGGCACCGGCGACATGCTGGAACGCGCCTTCCTCACCGCCTACCGGTTCGACTGGAACCGCGATGACGAGTTCGACCTTGCCCTTGCTTGCGCCACCACCCATGCGGCGAAGGCCATCGGGCTTGCGGGTTACGGGCTGACAAAGGGCGACAGGGCTGATTTCGTGATGATCGACGCCATGAACGCAGGCGATGCGCTGTCTCGCAGACCGGCCCAGCGCCGTGTGGTTCACGCAGGCCAAATCATCGCTGAAAACGGCCAGATGATTAGCTGAATCTTTTGGGCGGGCTTTCTGGCCCGCCTTAACCAAACGCCTGCCGCAGGTCGCGGATAGCACCGGTTTCCTTGCTCAGGTCCAGCTCTGCTTCGACATTCTCAAGATGCTTGCGCATGGCGATCTGTGCCTTTGCGCAGTCCCCTGCCCGCAGCGCCTCGATCAGCCCCTCGTGGTCATGCGGAGCGCAATTGTGCAGATGCTTCACACGGTAGATCGCGGTGATCAGCGACGACCTGGAATTCAGGTCCCGAATGATCCCCAGAAGGAAGGCAGAGTCGCACAGCTCTGCCAGGAGCACATGGAAAGCGCCCGCCAACTGAATCGCTTCGGATGTGTCGCCCTTCTGGTGCGCCACATTCTCGGCAGCGACATGCGCTTCGAGGCGGGCAAAATCCTCGGGCGTCATCCTGCCGATCAGCCGTTCGATGACCCTGTCTTCAACCAGTTTGCGAACATGGAACACATCTTGCGCCTCTTGCGCGGTTGGCTCTGAAACGAACGCACCCCGGTTCGGCAGGATCGTTACCAAACCATCGCTGGCAAGCATCGCCAGAACTTGCCTGACCCGCGCGCGACTGACATCGAATACCTCGGCAAGCTCTTCTTCCTTCAGCCGCAGGCCGGGGCGCAGCCGCTTTTCCGCAATCGAAAGCCAGATCCGCTCGCGGATTTCTGCGGCACTCAGGTTTCCGGATTCGTTCTTCATGGCACGCTCGCTCCTACACGTCTCGCAACTCGTCAAAACGGCCCGAAAAGTCAATCTTTATTGGCGCAATTCAATTGACTACAAAATTGTATACAATATTGTAGGACCGTAAGGGTTGCCGTGACAAGCCCTTTGTTCGGAACCCTCAATCGCAAAGTCAGGCTCATGGAATTCGACTTCACCCAGATTGCCGCGCAGGACCGTTACAGGTTGCTGACCAACTTCATCGGCCCACGCCCGATTGCGCTGGTCACGACACTCTCCGCCGCCGGTCACAACA
The DNA here is from genome assembly GCA_049289975.1 of Paracoccaceae bacterium. GTDB lineage: Bacteria > Pseudomonadota > Alphaproteobacteria > Rhodobacterales > Rhodobacteraceae > TMP-24. Next base: position 3,943 of record JBATMT010000391.1, read on the forward strand.
ACGCCGCGCCGATGAGCTTCTTCAACGTCTTTTCGCATGATCCGGCAATCGTCATCCTCGGCATCCAGACACGGCCCGACGGGGTCGAGAAAGATACCGTGCAGAATATCCGGCGCACCGGTGAATTCGTGGTGAACATGGTCGACATGGCAATTGCCGATCAGATGCTGGTCTGCGGCCTGTCGGTCGACCCGGATGTGGACGAAGTTGAACTCGCTGGTCTGACGCCACTGCCCTGCACCCAGGTCGCCGCGCGCCGCTTGGCAGAGACACCTTGCGCGATGGAATGCCGGGTCGAAAGGCTGATCGACTATGACCGCCGCGTCATCGTGCTAGGCGAGGTCGTTCACATGCATGTCCGCCGTGATTGCCTCGATGGCGAGGGCCGCTATGTGAACCCCGAAGTCTACCAGCCCATCGCCCGGCTGCATGCCGACAACTACGTCACCTCCGACCGGCAAATACATATGCCCTCACCCGGTCTGGAGTCGGTGCGTCCCCGGCTGCGGGCAAAAGCCTGATTCCCCTACCTTTCCGCTAAACCTCCCCGGCATAAAGCGTCGAAAGGAACTGGCCGCGCGGTTTGCATCCCGCGCGGCCTTTTTTCTAATTCGTCAGGTGGTTCAGATGACCCGCAGGTTGCGCGCTGCGGAACCTGGTGCGCCCATCCGCTCCATCATCTCGGCAACGCGGTGGCATGCGACCTCGGACCCATCGGCATAGCCTCTGACTTCGGGACGCTC
>JBATMT010000392.1:0-2648 GCA_049289975.1 Paracoccaceae bacterium
TCGATCAGGACCGGCTCGAAGGCCTGGATGCCGAGGCGGTGCAGCGTCGGGGCGCGGTTGAGGAGGACCGGATGCTCGCGGATCACCTCGTCGAGGATGTCCCAGACCTCCGGGCGCTCCTTCTCGACGAGCTTCTTCGCCTGCTTCACGGTGCTGGAAAGCCCCTTGGCCTCCAGCCGCGAGTAGATGAAGGGCTTGAACAGCTCCAACGCCATCTTCTTCGGCAGGCCGCACTGGTGCAACTTCAGTTCCGGGCCGGTCACGATGACCGAACGGCCCGAGAAGTCCACCCGCTTGCCCAGAAGGTTCTGGCGGAAGCGACCCTGTTTGCCCTTCAGCATGTCGGACAGCGACTTCAGCGGGCGCTTGTTGGCACCCGTGATGACGCGGCCGCGACGGCCGTTGTCGAACAAGGCGTCGACCGATTCCTGCAGCATCCGCTTTTCGTTACGCACGATGATGTCGGGCGCACGAAGCTCGATCAGGCGCTTCAGGCGGTTGTTCCGGTTGATGACCCGGCGATAGAGATCGTTCAGGTCAGACGTCGCAAAGCGGCCGCCATCCAACGGCACGAGCGGGCGCAGTTCCGGCGGAATGACCGGGATAACGGTCAGAACCATCCACTCAGGCCGGTTGCCGGACTCGAGGAAGCTTTCGACGATCTTCAAACGCTTGATGATCTTCTTCGGCTTCAGTTCGCCCGTAGCTTCCTTCAACTCCTCGCGAAGCTGGTCAGCGGTTGCCTCAAGGTCGATCGCCGCCAGCATTTCGCGGATCGCTTCAGCGCCGATATTGGCAGTGAAGGCGTCAGCGCCATACTGGTCTTGCGAGTCCAGGAATTCCTCTTCGGTCAGAAGCTGGCCATAGGACAGGTCGGTCAGACCCGGCTCGATCACGACGTAGTTTTCAAAGTACAGAATCCGCTCGAGATCGCGCAGCGTCATGTCGAGCATGAGACCAATCCGCGACGGCAGCGATTTCAGGAACCAGATGTGCGCAACCGGAGCAGCCAGTTCGATATGGCCCATCCGTTCGCGGCGCACCTTCTGGAGCGTCACTTCCACACCGCACTTCTCGCAGACGACACCGCGATACTTCATGCGTTTGTATTTGCCGCAAAGGCATTCGTAGTCCTTGATCGGCCCGAAGATCCGAGCGCAGAACAGACCGTCCCGCTCCGGCTTGAAGGTCCGGTAGTTGATCGTTTCGGGCTTTTTGATCTCCCCGTAGGACCACGACAGAATCCGCTCGGGCGATGCGAGCGAGATCTTGATCTCGTCGAATGCCTTCGGCGGCGTCAGCGGGTTGAACGGGTTAGTCGAGAGTTCCTGGTTCATTTCATGTCCTTTTCAGACATAGTGCATACGAAGAATTTGGATCGGGCATAGTCCAGAGCGCCAAAGGCCTTTCCATCCGACGCCCTCCTGAGTTCTTTCCGCTTCGGGGGTGCACCATTTGCGGCGCACTTCCTTTTTCGCAGATTGGCATTCGCCTTTGACATGCTCGCTCGCCTTCGAAGTAAGCTTGAGCGATCATTTCGCGCGGCGGACTGTCATCCAGAATTGGGGTTTCCCACCGATCTGGTTGACAACCCGCCAACGCGAATGTGGCGAATGGCGCAGTCATCAAACCTGATGCCTCACTCTTCCTCCGCATCCAAAAGTTCCATGTTGAGGCCGAGGCCACGCACTTCCTTGACGAGAACGTTGAACGATTCCGGCACGCCGGCTTCGAAGTTGTCCTCGCCCTTGACGATGCTTTCGTAGACCTTGGTCCGGCCTGCCACGTCGTCCGACTTGACGGTAAGCATCTCTTGCAGCGTGTAGGCGGCGCCGTAAGCTTCCAGAGCCCAAACCTCCATCTCCCCGAAACGCTGGCCACCGAACTGGGCTTTACCGCCCAACGGCTGTTGCGTGACAAGGCTGTAAGGCCCGGTGGAGCGCGCGTGGATCTTGTCGTCGACAAGGTGGTGAAGTTTTAGAAGGTACTTCACACCCACGGTGACTTTACGCTGGAACTTCTCGCCCGAACGACCATCGAACAGTTCGGATTGACCCGACTGATCGAAGCCCGCACGACGCAGCGCATCGTTCACGTCCGCTTCCTTGGCACCGTCAAAGACCGGCGTTGCGATCGGAACGCCCCGCTTCACGACTTCGGCGCGATCCACAAGGGTTTCTTCATCCAGACCGGCGAAGGCTTCCTCATAGGCGTCATCACCATAGCCGTGGCGCAGCGCGTCACGAACCGGCGTCAGATCACCTGAGCGACGATAGTCCTCAAGTGCGTCATCGATCCGGATGCCAAGGCCGCGGGCGGCCCAGCCCATGTGGGTTTCCAGAATCTGACCGACGTTCATCCGCGACGGCACGCCGAGCGGGTTGAGCACCATGTCGACGGCAGTACCGTCAGCAAGGAACGGCATGTCTTCGATCGGAACGACCTTCGACACCACACCCTTGTTACCGTGACGACCGGCCATCTTGTCACCCGGTTGCAGCTTGCGCTTCACCGCGACGAACACCTTGACCATCTTCATCACGCCCGGAGGCAGGTCGTCACCACGACGGACTTTCTCGACCTTGTCCTCGAAACGGTGCTCGAGTGCACGCTTCTGAGCTTCGAACTGGGCGTTCAGTGCTTCGACG
>JBATMT010000393.1:0-1984 GCA_049289975.1 Paracoccaceae bacterium
GGTGTATGTGAAGCATACTTCACTGCAACTCCCGTCGTCAGGAGAGATAAATCCCGCGTCTGTCCCAACATTGGACTGTCCAATAACCTGGCCATTGCCATAGTAAGTTAGTGCGGCGTCAAAGAGATAAGCGCCGTTGGCGTTTGCCGCAGTATCAAAAATCAACTGCGCGAAGCAGTCAGTGTAGACGGTTGAGGCCATGTTAGCATCTGGTGAGGCGCAACTGGTTGCCACTGTCGTCATTGTGATCGTCTTGCCATAGGCTTGGCTCAAAACAGAACAAAGCAAGACTAAAGCTAAGCATATTGTTTTCATTCAGTTGTCCCTCAGAACGCGAAAGGTTGTTACAATTCTATCTTGAGTGGTAGCGGCAACAAGTCAAGACGGCGCAATCCAAGGTAAGCGCACTCATTCATTGCGCACCGGCGTGTATCGACGAGGGATGCTGGCCTACGGTCCCAAAAAGGGGAGAGGAAGTTAGCGGTGGGCAAATGGCTCTGGTCGCGTCGTTCCTACTTTGAGGCCCTTATTGCATTTTCAGTCGTCTGGGTCTTCGGCCTACTGATGAAGCTGATGCTTCAGGATGACTATGAGGGGACGCACTTTCTAGCAGTTTTAAACCTGTTTGTTTATTGCTCTCCTCCAGCCATGCTGGCTGCGGTGCTCCTAGATCTTTGGTGCGATCGCCTTCCGAAAGACGGTGACAGCAAACCATAGGTCGGGGTTCTCCCCGCCTCTGTCCTGACCGTCCTTCCACCACGTCTGTTGTGGGCGCAATTCGAGGTTCACCCTGACCGACGAAGCCACATGCTAAACCTCACCTTTATCTCGCCGATGCGCCCGGCCTACCCGCTTCCCACTCCGACAAGGTCCATGCCCAATGCATATGGCCGGGCAACTCTGCCCACGTGTTGATATGGAACGGGCGCTCGGCACGCGTCTCGCGGATGCCTCTTCCCTGTCACCCCCGCGCAAGCGGGGGTCCATACTCATAGATGAAAGCGCCCTTAGTCGTTCCCCGCTTGCGCGGGGATGACAGGCGGTCCGGTGCAGCGCCCGTGGGCTTCATTCCCGTCTGTCGCAGTCCGTGGTTAACCCCGCGTCAGCGCCGTTCGCCCAGCCAGTAGCGCCCAACCGACACGACGCAGGCGTCGGGGCCGACCTCGGCGATCAGCTGGTCCAGCGTGGGCGGTGTGTCGTAGACAAGCTGATACGAGGTCTGACCGTCCGTCGTGATCTGGTAGCTGATCTTTGACGCGGTTTGCAGCGCGGCGCGGCGGCGTTCGCGCATGGCGTCCACAGCCAGCCGCGTCTTGTGTCGCTGCATGTAGTTGTTGTTGTCGTTCCAGTAATCGGCCATGCGTATTCCCCAATATCGCTGTGGTCCCGGCATTGGTCCAAAGCTGGCGGATTTGCTCAAATGTGGCAAATTTCTGGCGAAAATCGGGTCGAAATTGTGGCGGTGTTACGGGTGACGCCGGGGAATGCTAAGGATTCGGCGGGATTGTTGATGTTTGGCGACCAGTCGCTGCATTCGGGGCGCGGCGAGGGCAGCAAAGACTCACCTTTGGTCTGTCATCTGCCGCGAGCCATGCTAAAACGGTTAAAATACCCCTAACGGTTTTTGAAATGCCTAGGTATTTCAATGGCTTGAAATTTGTAGCTCAGAGATACACCCCTTCCGGAGACCAGAATGATCCTTTACGGCATCCCCACCTGCGACACCTGCAAGAAGGCCCTCAAGGCGCTCGAGGCGGCGGGGCAGGCGGTGACCTTTCGCGATGTCCGCGCCCAACCCCTGAGCGGGTCCGAGATCGCCGCCATAGTCACCGAATTCGGCGACCGGGTGATCAACAAGCAATCGACCACCTATCGCGGTTTTTCGGACTTTCTGAAGATGAACGAGCCCGAGGCTCAGATAGCCGCGCAGCCAACGGTGATGAAGCGCCCGCTCATCCAGACAGACGGCGGCTGGTACCTTGGC
>JBATMT010000394.1:0-2320 GCA_049289975.1 Paracoccaceae bacterium
GTCTGAGGGCAGCGTGACACGAATCCTGCTGGCGACAGATGGCGATTTCAACGTGGGCATCAGCGACCCAGAGGAATTGAAGGCATTCGTAGCCAAGGAACGCGAGAGCGGGACATACCTTTCGGTTCTGGGCTTTGGTCGCGGCAATCTTGACGATGAGACTATGCAGGCGCTGGCGCAGAACGGAAACGGGACTGCCGCCTATATCGACACCTTGTCGGAGGCGCAGAAGGTGCTTGTTGATCAGTTGACCGGGGCGCTGTTCCCGATTGCGGACGACGTCAAGATACAAGTCGAGTTCAACCCGGCCGTTGTCGCTGAATATCGGCTGATCGGCTACGAGACGCGCGTGCTGAACCGCGAGGATTTCAACAACGACCGGGTGGACGCGGGCGAAATCGGCGCCGGTCGGCAAGTGACGGCGCTTTACGAAGTGACGCCAGTGGGTAGTCCGGCACAATTGTCGGACCCGCTTCGGTATGGCAAACCTTCGGTGGCCACGGCAGATGGCGGGGAAGTTGGCTTTCTGAAGCTCCGCTACAAGGCACCGGGGGCGGCGGGGTCGCAGCTGATCGAGGTGCCAATTGCAGGCAAGGTTGGAGAAGCGGACGCGGATGGCCGCTTTGCGGCGGCGATTGCCGGGTTTGGGCAATTGCTGGAGGGGTCAACCTACCTGAAGGATTGGGGATGGGCCGATGCCATCGACCTTGCGAATGGGGCGAAGGGCGTGGACCCATACGGTTACCGCGCAGAGGCGGTGCAGTTGATGCGGCTGGCGCAAAGCCTGAGCAGGTGACCCGGTGCGCTCAGTCCTGCGTCGGGCGGCGTCCGGCACGCCATTCGCGGACCTGATCGCTGAGACCATCGTGCCCGCCCAATTGCCGGGCGGGCGCATCTTCCCACCAGTCGTTGCGGAGGGGGCGCTGTTCGGGGTTGCGCGGATAGAAAACACGGTTCTCGGGTTTCGAGGGCTCGCCCACCACCAGAAGGCGCACATCGGTTGAAGTGTTGTTTATGAACGTGTGGCATAGGCCTGTGCCTGCCGGAAATCCCACGGCGTCTCCCGGCTGTAGTCTGTAGAGATTCCCGTCGAGCCAGACGTCAGGCGTGCCGTCGATCACATAGACGAACTCGTCTTCCGAACTTTCGGCGTGCGGGTAAGATGTGCGGCGACCGGGTGCTAGTCGCTCATGATTTATACCAAGGCGCGAAAGGCCAAAATGCCGCGCAAACGGGGCGCGAACATTGAGGAGTTCGTCGTCACCCTTGTAGGAGGCATCGTCGGGTTCCTCCATCTCGGTCCAGTGCGCGATACAGTCGGGGCGGGTCTTTTGTGTCATATTGGCCTCCCTCCAGATTTCCGGGCAGGCTAACGGGTGACCGGCCAAATGAAAATGGCGCACCCTGAGGCGCGCCATTTGAGGAAATATTCAGCCTATCAGGCGTTGAACGTCTCAAGCGCCTTGGTTTCAACCGCGTCGTTGCGCGCGATCTCGATCCGGCGCGGTTTCAGCGCCTCGGGGACTTCGCGGACGAGGTCGATGTGGAGCATGCCATCGGCGTGGGTCGCGCCCGAGACACGGACGTGATCGGCGAGAGCGAAGCGACGCTCGAATGCGCGGGTGGCAATGCCACGGTGCAAGTAGGTCTTCGGCGTTTCTTCCGAAGACTTGCGGGCAGAGACGTGCAGCGAACCTTCCTTGACTTCGACGCTTAGCTCGTCGGCGGCAAAGCCTGCGACGGCAATCGAAATGCGGTAGGCATTTTCTGCAGTTTTTTCAATGTTGTATGGGGGATAAGCCGGTTGGGCCACATCGGCGGTCAACGCGCGATCCATCAGGTCGGCAATACGGTCGAAGCCGACGGTGGCGCGATAGAGCGGGGCAAAATCAAGGTTACGCATGTTCATCCTCTTTGAGCGATGGTTGGACCCTGTCCCTTGACGGGCACAGGTATTGAATGCCGGGGCCCCTTGTGGGCACCCCGGCAGACGATGATTTGGGGAGGGATTTCTCGGCTTTCAAGACCCTGAAGCGATTGCAGAGCGAGAGGCGTACGCGCTTTTGAACGAGGGGTAGATCAGGGCTTCAAGAACTTGGCACTTGCGCCACCCGCGGCAGGCACGGTCGTCGTGATCTGCGGCAGTTTGCCGGTGCTGACGGCCACGTTGCGGAAACTGGTGCCGCTTTGAGAAAATGCAGCACGCAATTCTGCCAAGGGTAGTTCCATTTGAGGGCCGATGGCAACTCTTACGCCATTCATTTCGGCCTTCGAAGACACGACCGAGACGATCTCGGGCTTGCCATCTACCACCTTGAAG
>JBATMT010000395.1:0-4352 GCA_049289975.1 Paracoccaceae bacterium
CGACTATCCCGTGCGTGGTCGCGGTGGCCAGGGTGTGAAAGCCATTTCGCAAGGCGCACGTGGCGGCCAACTCGTTGCCTGCTTCCCCGTCGAAAGTGGCGATCAGGTGATGCTGGCCACGTCCACCGGCCAGTCGATTCGTTGCCCGGTCGACGGCATTTCCTTCCGCTCACGTTCCGCTGGCGGCGTGAAGGTCTTTGACACGGGGCAGGGCGAGGAAGTCGTCTCCGTTGCACGCATCGCCGAACAGGGCGAGGACGAAGGCGAGCAAGACGCCGAATAAGCAGCTGATTCTCTGAATGAAAATGGGTCGAAGCGAAATCTTCGGCCCATTGTTTCGTCTGGTGAACCAGATTGGTATTCGCCTCATAATTGTTTGGCGCAACTTTGACACATTCTCAACCAACTGACGTCATTCTCGCAGGTGCAACTGTACCCAACGGCAAGCGCTCCACTACCGCAGCCGGCACCAAACACGGGAAGAAGTGAGGATCGGAATGGCCTACATTGATGTCAGTGACGATTTTTCCGCCAAAGACGACCGCCATGTTGGCCTGTTCAAAAGTCTGATTACCACGCTCTTCGGCCATCCGGTCGTCAAGCGCGAAACCAATGTCATGGATATGCCGCGCAAGCTTGCTGGCCCGGCCCTCGGTGACCGCCGTGCCCGCGGCTATATGGCCGATCTGGACATGGAAGTCGGTTTCTGAACTTCCGGAAATCTCCCAAAGCAAAAGGGCGCCTCGCGGCGCCCTTCATGTTTTAGACCAGCCTTCTCAAAGACCGGGCAGGAAAGACGTGAAGTTCCGTTCCTTGAACGTCGCGCCGTTGCCAAGCTTGTAGCTGAGGTTCAAACCGAAAGTATTCTCGTCCGAACCCGGCTGAAACACGTGTCCGGCTTCAAGGCCAACGTTCAGTCCATTGCCGATCGCATAATTCATGCCGATCGAAACACGATCGTTGTCCAGATCGCCGCCACTCGAAAACAGCCCAAGTTTCAGCGTCGATGCCGGGCTCACCTGTAGCCCCGCATCAATGCCGCCGCCCCCAAAGCTGTAGCTGCCGCCATTCTGGCTGTAATTTACCAGATAGCCTTCCAGAGTCAGCGGATTTCCGGCAATCGCGCCCGCGCTGGTCTTGGCCTCGATCCCGTAAGCCTGATAGTTGCCCCGCGGCCAATCCTCAAAGCCCCAGAAGCCGCCAATCACCGCCGTCGGGCTCAACTGATAGCCAAGGTGCCCGCCGATCGTCCGCGCGCCTCCGAAGTTCACGCCATAATAGTCGGTATAGCCAAGATCGACCTGCGTGATCAGTGACGGCGTGATGCCATAGGTCGCCGAGCCGTAATAATGGCCCTGAGTAAAGTCGCCAGTGTTGCGCGTCAGATCGACGCCGACATCGCCGCCTTGAAAGCCCTGGGCGTTAACCGCGCCAGCGTCCAAAGCAAAACCGATCTCAAGAACATGCGTTTTCATGGGAAACCTCGATACGTTACTTTGTTATTGTTGGTTTTATTGCCTGTTATGAGTCGTCTTGTACTCTGATGAGACCCCAACCACAAGTTGCCATAACCGCACCGGCGGTAGTCCGCGCTGCCACGACTACGTGATAAGGTAGGCCGATGGCGCTTTTCAAAACCGGCCCGTTGCCCTAAATCCTCCTCATGACAGAGACATTGCACATCATTGGCGGCGGAATGGCCGGGTCAGAGGCAGCATGGCAGGCGGCAGAGCTTGGCGTGCCCGTACAGATTCACGAAATGCGCCCCAAGGTCGGCACCTTCGCCCATCGCACCGGCAATCTGGCGGAAATGGTCTGTTCAAACTCCTTCCGCTCGGACGATGACGAAAGGAACGCCGTCGGTCTTCTCCATTGGGAAATGCGGCAGGCGGGCGGGCTTATCATGTCTGCCGCCGAGACACACCGTCTGCCTGCGGGCGGAGCACTTGCCGTAGACCGCGATCCGTTTTCGGCGACTGTGACCGAGAGACTGCGCTCACATCCGCTTGTTTCCGTGTCAGATGAACAGATTACCGAACTTCCTTCATCCGGCCACTGGATCATCGCGACTGGCCCGCTGACCTCTGGCGCGCTCGCCGAAGCGATCCGCACAGAGACCGGAGCCGAAGCGCTGGCCTTCTTCGACGCTATCGCACCCATCGTCTATGCTGAAAGTGTCGACATGTCGGTGGCCTGGATGCAATCGCGCTACGACAAGGGCGAAACGGTCGAGGAGCAGACCGCCTACATGAACTGCCCCATGACGCGCGATCAGTACGAAGCCTTCATCGATGCGCTTCTGGCAGCCGACAAGGCCGAGTTTCACGAAGGCGAGACGGCCGGCTATTTCGACGGCTGCCTGCCAATCGAGGTCATGGCGGAACGCGGCCGCGAAACGCTGCGTTTTGGCCCGATGAAGCCCGTGGGCCTCACCAACGCCCACCAGCCCCAAACCAAGCCCTACGCCGTGGTACAGCTGCGCCGCGACAATGCACTCGGTACGCTCTACAACATCGTCGGCTTTCAGACCAAGATGAAGTACGGCGCACAAACTGATGTTTTCAAGATGATTCCGGGTCTGGAAAACGCGTCTTTCGCCCGCCTCGGCGGTATCCACCGCAACACGTTCATCAACTCTCCGACGCTGCTCGACGAACAAATGCGCCTGAAGTCCAAGCCTCACATCCGCTTTGCGGGGCAGATTACCGGCGTTGAGGGCTATGTCGAAAGCGCAGCAATGGGGCTTTTGGCAGGTCGCATGGCCGCCGCCGAACTGCTTGGCCGCTCCCTCCCACCGCCGCCTGCGGACACGGCCATGGGCGCGCTCATCACCCACATCACCGGCGGTGCCGACGCCAAGACATTCCAGCCGATGAATGTAAACTTCGGGCTCTTCCCGCCGATTGACGCTAAGGGCGGTCGAAAGGGCCGGAAGGATCGCTACAAGGCTTACACAGACCGCGCAAAAATGTCCTATTCAGAATGGCTTGCAGCGCAAAGCTGATGCGAACCCGCTTTGCGCCATCGCCAACCGGCCCGTTGCACCTTGGTCATGCCTATTCGGCAATCCTTGCGCATGACATGGCCCGCGCCGCTGGCGGGGCGTTCTATCTTCGCATCGAGGATATTGATCCCACCCGCTGCCGACCGGAATGGGAAAGACTGCTCATCGAAGATCTGGAATGGCTTGGCCTGACGTGGGATGCCGCACCCCTCCGGCAGTCTGAAAGGCAAGGCATCTACCACGCCGCATTGCATGGTCTGTGGCAACGCGACCTGCTCTATCCCTGCACCTGTACCCGCCGCGACATAGACCTGGCATTGTCTGCCCCCCAAGAAGGTGTCGAGCCGGCGCGCGGCCCTGACGGCCCTGTCTATCCGGGCACCTGCGTAGGCAAGCATTGCGGCGGTCGGCCCTGCTCAATGTCTGTCATGCCCGAAGACCAGCATCTTCGCTTGCGTGTCGGTACGGCAGCATCCGTCTGCGACCAGTCAATCCTCCGGGACGGCGGGGCGACCTTTGGCCTATGGTTCACAGAAACCGGCCCTGCGCACCACGGCAGCGTGTCCACTAGCCGCGAGGATTACGTTGCCCGGATTGGTGATATCGTTCTCGCGCGCCGCGACTTCGGAACGTCTTACCACCTCTCGGTCGTGCTCGATGATGCGGCACAGGGCATCACCCATGTCACGCGAGGCGAGGACCTGTTCGAGTCGACGCCTGTCCATGTCCTGCTCCAACGTCTCCTCGGGCTGCCGACACCTGTCTACCACCATCATGGCCTGATCCGCGACGAAGGCGGCAAGCGCCTTGCCAAGCGCGATGATGCGCGTGCCATCCGCAAATACCGCGACGAAGGCGCAACTCCCGCCGATATCCGCCGCATGGTCGGTCTCTGATATTTCCCGGCGTAAAATACCCCGGGTGCGCGAGGGCAGAGCCCTCGCACTTCGCCTCAGGCCAGCATTGTCGCCTTCTTGCGCAAGAGCATCCCATAAAGATCGCGCGGCTCGTCCGGGTCAGCGATCATGTCCAGTTCTTCACTGAACTTCAACGATTTCGGCAACTTGCCAAGCTGCTTTAACACATAGCGCAGGGCCGAGAAGTCCTCGATCGCAAAGCCCACGCTGTCGAACAGCGTGATCGCCCGATCATCTGCCCGGCCGCCAATCTGGCCGGTCATCACCTGCCACAGCTCTTTTACCGGATAGTCCGGATCAAGCTGCTGAATCTCACCCTCGATCCGCGTCTGCGGCGGATATTCCACATAGATGTCTGACCGCAGAAGGATATCGCCGTGAAGCTCGGTCTTGCCGGGGCAGTCGCCGCCGACTGCGTTGATATGCACGCC
>JBATMT010000396.1:0-7164 GCA_049289975.1 Paracoccaceae bacterium
CTGCGGGGCAGGGCGGGCGCGCAAACGGTCAATCGCATGGTTGCGGGCAATGGCGATCAACCAGGTCATGCCACGCGCCCGCCCGGCATCAAACCGGCGGGCATTGAGCCAAATCCTGGTGAAAACTTCCTGCACGGCATCCTCTGCTTCGCTACGATCCTGAAGGATACGATAAGCAACCGCAAAAAGTTTCCCAGACGCCGCAGAATAGAGCGAGCGAAAGGCGGCGCGGTCCGCGCCAGCCACTTGCACAATCAGATCCGCAACCGGATCAGCGCTCACCCGACATCTCCCTACAACCCATCGACAAGATGCAGGGGACGCCGTCTCCTGTCCAGCCGTCTGTTCTCAGCCACGTCTACGCCGCCGACCACCATCGCCGCCGCCTGACCCGCTGGTGTTGAAGCTCACATCCGGCAAAGTCACGATCGCCGACAGTTCCGGGAACGGCGCTGTCGCATGCGGGATCGCGTTCGCCGCCACGAAATGCTCCTGGAAGCGCGGCTCGATCGCAGTCTCGACCTTGTGGATGCGCTTGACCTCGTCCTCGATCGCCACGCGCGCCGCGACATTGCACAGCGCAATGCGTGCGCCGGTTCCTGCCGCGTTGCCAGCCGAGGTGACCTTGTCGAGAGGGCAATCCGGGATCATCCCAAGCACCATCGCGTGCTTGGGGCTGATATGAGCGCCAAATGCGCCTGCCAGCGTGACCCTGTCCACCTTGTCGATGTGCAACTCGTCCATCAACAACCGGGCGCCCGCGTAAAGCGCCGATTTCGCCAACTGGATGGCGCGAATGTCGCCTTGGGTGACCATGATCAGCGGCCCGCCCGTTTCGGTCCCGTCATAGAGCATATAGGCACTGGTCCGTCCGGTCGGCACACAGCGTGCCGTGCCGGTCTGTTCGGCCGACCCGATCAGCCCACCCGCATCCAAAAGCCCCGCCATCCGCATCTCGGCCACCGCCTCGATGATGCCCGATCCGCAGATGCCGGTGATGCCGGTCTGTGCCGTAACCGCCGCAAAGCCCGGATCGTCGGACCACAGGTCCGAGCCGATCACCCGGAAGCGCGGCTCTTTCGTGACCGGATCAATCTCGATCCGCTCGATAGCCCCCGGTGCCGCCCGCTGGCCGGACGAAATCTGCGCGCCCTCAAAGGCCGGACCTGTCGGAGACGAGCAAGCCAGCACCCGGTCCTGGTTGCCAAGCAATATCTCGGCGTTGGTGCCTACATCAACGATAAGCACCATGTCTTTGGATTTGTTCGGTTCCTCCGAAAGAGCGACAGCCGCGCAGTCGGCACCCACATGGCCCGCGATGCAGGGCAGGATATAGACCTGCGCATGATCGTTGACCGCCGTCAGGTCCAGTTCGCGCGCTGCAAGCGTCATGCTTTCGCCGGTCGCCAAGGCAAACGGCGCCTGCCCAAGCTCGACCGGATCAATGCCAAGCAGCAGGTGGTGCATGACCGGGTTGCACACGAACACTGTCTCGACGATGTGGCGCGAGTCGATCTTGGCCTCTTCAGCAATCGACTTGGCCAGATCGTTCAGAGACGTCCGCACCGCCTTGGTCATTTCCTTGTCGCCGCCGGGGTTCATCATCGCATAGCTGACCCGGCTCATCAGATCTTCGCCAAAGCGGATCTGCGGGTTCATCAGCCCTGACGACGCCAGCACCGACCCGTCGGTCAGATCGCACAGATGCGCCGCGATGGTGGTCGAGCCAAGATCGACCGCCAGACCATAGAGATGGCCCTCGAAATAGCCCGGCCAGAAGTCGATGATTTTCGCCTGCCCGTGATGATCCTTGTTGATCGCCACGGTGACCTTCCACTCGCCCTTGCGCAGGACCGGTTGCAAACGGCTCAGAAGCCGCAGGTCTGCGGTCAGCCCCTCGAGCTGCCATTGCTCCTTCAGCGCCGCCGCCAGCCGCTCGAAATCGCCCGACGGCTCGTGCATGTCCGGCTCGGCAACCTCGACGTAGTAAGTCCGCGTCGCCGGGTCCATGACGATATCCCGCTGGGTGGCCGACTTCCGGATCACCTGCCGGTGGACCTGGCTTTCTGGCGGCACGTCGATGACCACGTCGCCCATGATCTTGGCCTGACAGCCAAGCCTGCGACCGTCGATCAGCCCGCGAATCCGCTTGTAGCGGTCCTCGACCGAGTTCCACTCCGACAGCGCATCATCATGCACCGTCACACCATGCTTGGGAAACTCGCCATAGCCCGGCTGGATCTGGCACTTGGAGCAGATGCCACGCCCGCCGCAGACCGAATCAAGGTCCACGCCCAGTTGCCGTGCCGCCGTCAGGACCGGCGTGCCGTGCGCAAACCGCCCCCTTTTTCCCGAAGGGGTGAAAATGACGAGCGAGTCATCACTCATGGCGGTCTCCGATCCTGCTACGCAGAGCGTAAATAGCCCGTTTCAGCCGCAAGGCAATGCCTCCAAACGGCAGGTTTCGGTCAAGCTGCGTCAGGCGCGCTAATGCAGATGCTTGGCGACGGGTTCCGCGCGGCCAGTCACCGGGGCGCGCCACAGCACCGCAATGATCGACAACAGCGCAAATCCCCAGGTCGAAAGGCCTGTATATCCGCCAATGGCAAAAAGGCCCGCCATCACCAGAAGCGCATAGGCCTTGTTCCCTGGAACCGACAGAAGCCTGTCCCGCACTGCCCACAGCATCGCGTAGATGATCGCCAGGCCAAAGCCCATGTAATGACCAACCACTTCTTGTGTCGTTTCGGCGTGATGTGCGCTCACATCGACCTCTGCCGCTATGGCAGCGCCTACCAGAGCTGTTGCCCCAAAGATGAAGACATGCCCGTAACCCCACTGAAATGCCGTGGAGAACTCCGAATTTGCCATGTGATCTTCTTCGCAGAAGTAAATCCACCACAGGGCAAAGACCACAACCAGCGCCGATGCTGCCGTCAAGGCTGCCTCAAAGGTCGGATGGTCGCTGAACAGCAGGCCAAACCCGTGCGAGATCGACAGCATCAATTCACCAAGCGAAATGATCATCAAAGGACCATAGCGTTCGATCATGTGGGTGCGGTGAAACGACGTGACATGCGCCCGCTCGGCAATCAGCGGCACCGCGAATTCTACGGCAAAGCAAAGCGACCCGGCGATAAAGAAGCCGGTCGAGCCCGGCTCGGTCATGAAATAGAACGCCGACCATCCAGCCTGCGCAACCGCAATCCCCGCCGCATATCGCAACGCCGTAGTGCGATGTTCGACACTCCCCGCCGCCGCTCGAAGCCACAACGCGATCATGCCCAGCCGCATGATGATCCAGCCATAAAGGCCATAACTGAAATCAAGCGTCTTGAAGATGTAGTCCGCACCACCGGCAAATATCAGCGCGCCACCCATGATGACCAATACCAGTACGCGGTAAAGCCCGTCGTCATTGTCAAAGGCAGAAGCGAACCAGGTGTAGTTCATCCACGCCCACCAGATCGCCAGAAACAGGAAGATGAACCGGGGCAGGGCCTCAAGCCCGTGTCCTTCAGAGATGGCATGATGCAGACCGGCCGTCACAGCCGCGATGGCAATGACGCTGATCAGGTCAAAGAGCAGCTCCAGCGTGGTCGAGGGGCGGTGATGTTCGGAGGGGTTGCGAGGGTGAAGGGGACGTATGGCTTTCATGGTATGGCTCGTTACTGGCTAAAGGCTGCCAGTAAAGACCAGTTTTCGCGTTTCGTGCAAGTCATCGCCTTGGGTAAGCCCTGCGCAATGGCACAGCGAAACTGAAGCCGTGACCAACAGCGCCCGCCGCGTCCTGCAAAAGCAGTTGCCGCCCCCGCGTGCGGTCTAATCCCGCGAAAACGGGGGCGTCCTCAGAACAAGAAGCCCTATGATCTTTCCGCCCTTGCAGGGATGACATCAATCACCAGCTTGCCGCTTCCCACCCTGGCGGGCAGTCTCGCGCCCGCCTGCCGCCAGCCAGTCCAGAACTGCTTGCCGATCCCCGTCGAGGGCAGGAGAAATGCCGCGCGCCACCGGGTCCGGCAGGCTGGTCATCTTCACCGGATTGCCCGCTGCCACAAACGACGGAGCGCCCGCGCGCGGCGGCACCCGCGTCACCATGTTGCGCGCCAGAATTTGCGGATCTTCAAGCACTTGCAGCATGTTCTGCACGCGGCCTGTCGGCACACCCGCCGCCTCCAGAACCCCAATCCAGTGCTCGGCCGTTTCGCCAAGCGTCACCGCCTCGATCAGCCGTTTCAGCACATGCACATTGGCACAGCGCGCACCGTTCGTGGCAAAGCGCTCGTCCTCGGCGACGCCGGCAAGCCCCAAAGCGTCACAAAGCTTTCTGAACAACCCGTCGTTCCCTGCCGCTATCACGAAGAAACCGTCCGACGCCCGATAGGTCGAGAATGGCGTGATCGTCGGATGCCGCGCGCCGGTCGGCCCCGGTGCCTTGCCCGTGGCGCTTGCAATTGCCAGCGCATGTTCCTGTATCGCCAACTGAGCATCCAGCATCGAAATGTCGATCTTGGCGCCTTCGCCGGTCCGTTCGCGCCCGACCAGCGCCGCCAAAACGCCCTGCACCAGATACATCCCTGCTACGATATCGCCGACCGACGCGCCAACCCTGACCGGAGGCCCACCTTCCTCGCCGGTTATGCTCATCACCCCGCCACGCGCCTGCACGACGATGTCATAGGCCGGTTTGCCTGCTTCCGGCCCGGTATGGCCAAACCCCGACACCGCCCCATAGATCAGCCGCGGTAACCGTGCGTGCAAAACCTCCCAGCCATAGCCCAGTCGCTCCATCGCGCCGGGGCGGTAGTTTTCCAGCAACACATCAGCCTTCAGCAGCAACGCCTCGAAGATCGCCCGGTCGTCCGCCGCCTTGAGGTCCAGTGCAATCGATGCCTTGCCGTGGTTCAGCGCTGCGAAATAGGCGCTTTCGCCGTCCACGAATGGCGGAAAGGCCCGCGTGTCGTCGCCGGTTCCGGGCCGTTCCACCTTGATCACCCGCGCGCCGAATTCCTGCAACTGCGCCGAGGCAAAAGGCCCCGCCAGCACATGCGTCAGGTCCAGAACCACCAGTCCGGCAAGCGGTGCGGTCATCATGCTCTCCATCCGTTAGCGGCCATGCTACCTGCGTCCTGTAACAGCAAACCAGCGCTGATTAGGCAGCGCCGAACCCCAGCATAGGTAAATGCGCCGCCCGTGCCCTTGACGCAGCGCAAGGCAAAGGCAGACCCTGCTACCCAACGCGAGCGAGTCGCGCTCCGCCTCACGAAAGGCCCGCCCATGAACGCCCCCGTCGCGAACCTTACCCCCGCCGCCGAACTCCACGCCAACGTGTCCGTGCCGTTCGACAGCGCCCGCGCCATGCCGAAATCAGTCTACACCTCGCCCGAATTCGTGAAGCTGGAAGAAAAGCACATCTTCGCCGCAGACTGGCTTTGTGCGGGCCGGGCCGAAGCGCTGCCCAACCCCGGCGACTACCTGACAATGATCATCGCCGGAGAGCCGGTCGTGGTGCTTCGCGACCGGGACCAGCAGATTCGCGCCATGTCGAACGTCTGCCGCCATCGCATGTCGGTGCTGCTGGAGGGTCGCGGCACCACCCGCGCCATCGTCTGCCCCTATCACGCCTGGACCTACAACCTTGATGGCTCTCTGCGTGGCGCCCCGGCGATGGAGATGAACAAGTCATTCTGCAAGGAGGCCATGGGCCTGCCCGCCATCCGCTGCATCGTCTGGCAAGGCTGGATCATGGTAACGCTGAACCCTGACGCCCCGTCCCCCGATGAGCGTCTGAAGGGCGTGCGCGACCTGATCCCGGCGCTCGACATGTCGACCTATACCGAGACCTACCGCGAGACGTTCCGCTGGGCGACGAACTGGAAGGTTCTGGCCGAGAATTTCATGGAAAGCTACCATTTGCCCATGTGCCACCGTGGCACCATCGGCGGCGCGTCAAAGCTGGAGGAGATGGTCTGCCCCGAAGGCACCGACGCCTTCAACTATCACTGGATCTTGAAGGACGACAAAGTGCCGCTGGCGCTGGCGCATCCTTCGAACACCACGCTGAAGGGCGATGATCGCAGCAAGACATGGCTTCTGGCGATCTACCCCTCGCTGCTCATCACCCTGACGCCGGGTTATTTCTGGTACCTGTCGCTGACCCCCGACGGTCCGGGCCATGTGAATGTGCTGTTCGGCATGGGCATGTCGGCCGACTGGCTGGCTGACCCTGATGCCACCGCCCACCTTGCCAAGGTCAAGGCGCTGCTGGACGATGTGAACGTTGAGGACAAGGGCTGCACCGAACGTGTCTATCGGGGTCTGCTTGCGGGCATGTCGACACCGGGGCCGCTCAGCCATCTCGAACGCCCGAACTTCGAATTCGCGCAATACATCGCCTCGCGCGTTCCCGCCTGACCCCTGAGCAAGCGCCTGTCGTCCCTGCGGAATCGCCTGACGTCCCCGCCCAAGCGGGGAACTCTCTCAACGCTTCGCGCGCTTTCTCACCGACCCGTCAGCCAGTTCCCAAGTTTGGCCAGCCGCGAAGGCGGGCCGCCCGAAACTTCGTCGCGACGGTCGGCAGCGTTCATCAGCGCGTACATCCCCTGCACGCCCATCCAGCGCAGCGGCTCCGGTTCCCACGGGCGCACCTTGCGGTTGACCCAGGGCAGGGCAGTCAGATCGGTCCGCTGACCGCGTGCAAGATCGGCCAGCGTCCGCCCGGCCAGATTAGACGTGGACACGCCGACCCCCACATAACCACCGGCCCAACCGATCCCCGTTGTCGGATCAAGACCGACAGTCGCGCACCAGTCGCGTGGCACGCCCAGCACACCGCACCAGGCATGATCGACGCCATAGGGTTTCGCGTCGGGGAAATGTCGGTAAAGAATCTCGGTCAGGCGACGGACCGTCTCCGGGTCGGGCGTCCCTGCCGCGTCAATGGCAGAGCCATACCGATAGGGCACGCCGCGCGCACCCACGGTGATGCGGCCCTCACGGGTACGCTGGCAATAGCAATAGGCGTTCTTGAAATCGCCAAATATCTCATGCCCTTGCCAGCCGATCTTCGCCCAGACCTCGGGCGGCAGCGGCGCGGTGGCGATCTGGGCAGAGTTCAGCGGCAGCCATGTTCGCTTCTCGCCCGGTATTGTCGTGGTGAAGCCC
>JBATMT010000397.1:0-3079 GCA_049289975.1 Paracoccaceae bacterium
CCTCATCTCCGCCGCCGAACGCGTCGCAGCAAAGATCGCCGCCGCCCAGCCGGAACCCTCCCGGCAAAGTCCGCAAGACCGCTTGCGTGCCTCGCCTTGGCACGCCCTGCCCGACAGTGGCGTTGACCCCGCACTCCTGCGCCGCGCCATCCGCGACTGCCGCGCGCTGGTGATTGACTACCGCGATCCCTCTGGCCAGGAAACCCGGCGCGAAGTATTGCCAATCGTGCTGCTCTATTTCGTCGATGGCACGGTGCTTGCCGCCTGGTGTACCCTCAGACAAGCCTTCCGCCACTTCCGCATCGACCGCATCACGGCCTGTACGCCGTCCACCACCGCCTTCATTGCCGACGCGGCACGCCTCCGCCGCGACTGGGCCAGCCAGAACCCGCAGCAGGTCGACCACACGCCGCCGCGCATCTGAGCCGCCGCCTCATTTTCTGCTCGCAAATATCCCCGCCGGAGGCATCCTTCCGGCCGCCGTCAAAAACGGCCATGACGGTCGCAATCGGGGTGGACCTTGCCGCCAGCCGCAGTTAGCCCTTGGCCATGCAACAAACTGACAAAACCCTGCGCGGCGTCGCGCTCATGCTCACCTTCTGCGTAATCGCTCCGCTGATCGACGTGGCCTCGAAACTGGCCGCAGCCGAGGTGACGGTCGGCGTCGTTACCCTGTCGCGCTTTGTTGTGCAGGCGGCACTCATGCTGCCCGTCGCGCTGATCATGAAGGAAAGCCTTGCCCTGCCCCGCGGCACGTTCTGGCTCTCGGTCTCACGCGCTGTCGTCTCGATCCTTGCCACCTTCTGCTTCATCGCCGCGCTGCGCTTCATGCCGATCGCCGATGCACTGGTCATCGTCTTCGTCGAGCCGTTCATCATCTTGCTCATCGGCTGGCTGGTACTGGGCGAACATGTCGGCCCCCGCAGGCTCATCGCTTGCCTCGTGGGCTTTCTGGGCAGCATCGTCGTCATCCGGCCCTCTTTCGCCGTCTTTGGCTCTGTTGCCCTGTTCCCGCTCGGGACCGCACTCTTCTTTGCCATCTACATCCTGATCACCCGCTCGCTGTCGCGACAGGTTCATCCGGTCCCGATGCAGTTTCACACCGCCTTCTTTGCCGCGATCCTGTGCATGCCGCTGTTTCTGCTTGGTCCGGCGCTGAACGAACCTTCGCTCAACTTCATCTGGCCACAGGGGATCTTCTGGCTCTGGTGTTTCTTCGTCGGCCTTGCCGCCACGATCAGTCACATGGCCATGACCTATGCGCTGAAATATGCGCCCTCGTCGACGTTGGCGCCTCTGCACTATTCCGAAATCGTCACCGCCACGATCTTCAGCTACATGGTTTTCGGCGACTTCCCCGACCTGATCCGCTGGGTCGGCATCGCCATCATCGTCGGCTCCGGCCTTTACATTATCGCCCGCGAACACAAGCTGGCAAAAGCGGCAAACCGGCCGCTCAAGGATGAGCTTGTGCTTCCAGAAGCGCCCTGATCGCCAGATCAAGACAGTCCGCCGGCAAGATCACCAGCATCCCCGGCCCGTCGAACCACAGGTCGACCGCGCCTGTCGCCTCGTTCGAGGTGCCGATCACCCCATCGGGCGCAAAAGGCAGCCCGGCAATCGGCCAGCGCAGCCCCGTGCTCTCGCCCCTCACCGCCCGCATCGGAAAGAGCGACAGCCGCGTGCCCGCCAAGACCGGCAAGCTGATCCGGCCTGGTGCGGCAAAGACCACATCCTCCTCGCCCCACAGCACGCAGCGCTGACCCGGATAGCGCACCAGCGCATTCCAAACCGCCAGCGAATGATCGACGCGCGGCCCCATGAACCCCAGCCCGATGATAAGCGGCGCGCGGATATGGCTCAGGCATTTCTCGAAATCGGTGGTCTCCTGCTCGGCAATCCGCATCTGCCGTTCCACCGGCACCTGCGCCAGGGCCTCCGCCGACACCGAATCGAAGTCGCCGATCACCAGGTCAGGACAAAGCCCTTCCCCTAACGCCATATTCGCGCCACCATCGGCGGCTAGAAGCCTCGGCGCGCGGATTAACGCCTCTCGTAGCGAGTCCGCGCTGGCGGCCCCGCCGCCAAGCAGAGTTACTGGTTCGTGATATTCGACAATACGGTCTGGCATGTGCGCTTTATCGGCAATTGTGGCAACGGAACACGGCGGGGGCCTGAAAGAATCCTCTAAATTACCTACATCTGTTCATGGTGGCGAACCAGTTGCCGGTTCAGGTGGAAGGCAGGCAGTCACAAAAAGGCAGGCATCCGATGATCGGGGCTAGTAAAATTCTAACGGTTTCCTACGGGACTTTCTCCTGTACGCTCGAAGGGTTTGACGAGCCTTTCTCGACAATGAAAGCCATCGCGGAATATTTCCGCGACCTCGCCGCCGAAGATCGTTACTTCGGCGCCGTTCCTCCGACCCCTGACGCCGCAATGCTTCACCGCATTGCCGAGCGTGAAATTCACCGTCGCGTCGAAGCCCGTGTCGATGAACATGGTGTCGTCCTGCGTCAGGCAGAGGCATCGCCAGACACCGCGCCAACTCCTTCCATCACCATCACGACACCAGCTGCTGCCGCTGCTCCTGCCGTGGTTGCCGCTCCCGTCGCCGTGGCCCCCGTCGCCGTGGCTCCCGTCGCTGTGGAAGCCGTGGCAGAAGCCATTGCGCCCGAGCCGGAACTGGTGACCGAACCCGAACCCGAACCGGTAGTGGCCGAGGCCGTCGCCGAGATCGAGGAAACCGAACCCGAGCCGGAAGCACAAGCCGAGGTCGAAGCTGTCGCAGAGGCAGACGACTATGACGCTGGCGACGAAATTTCGCTCGACGCGATCATGGCCGAAGCCGCCATCGACCAGCCCGAGCCGGAAGAAACACTGGCCCTCGACACCGCTCCCGCTGTCGACATGCCCGATTCCGATCCCGAGAGCCTCGCCGCGAAGCTGATGCGTATTCGCGCCGTCGTCGAAGACGTGCGCAACAATCGCGCTACCGAGTTCGAGGACGATCAGGAAGAAGACCTCGCCGCAACTGGTGCTCCGGCCCTGTCCGACGACTTCGGTTTCGACCTTGACC
>JBATMT010000398.1:0-6242 GCA_049289975.1 Paracoccaceae bacterium
GCAGGGATTTCCCCTGCGCGCCCTTTTTGCAGGTACAGGCATGATCCGTTTCCTTCTCGGTAAACTTCTCTACTTGGTGCCAACGTTCCTCGGGATCACGCTTGTGGCCTTCGGGTTCGTGCGCGTCTTGCCGGGTGACCCGGTGCTACTGATGGCGGGCGAGCGCGGCATGTCGCCCGAACGTCACGCGGAAGTTGCGGCACAGCTCGGCTTTGATCAGCCGATGTGGATGCAATATCTCCAATTCCTTGGCAGGCTTTTCCACGGTGATCTCGGCAATTCGCTGGTCACCAAGAAGCCGGTCATGTCCGAGTTCCTGACGCTTTTCCCGGCGACGGTCGAGCTTGGGCTGTGCGCCATTCTTATCGCCACGCTGCTTGGCGTGCCGGTCGGCATCCTTGCCGCCATCCGGCGCGGGTCGTGGTTTGATCAGGTCTCGATGACGGCGGCGCTTGTCGGATTTTCGATGCCGATCTTCTGGTGGGGCCTGCTGCTGATCATCTTCTTCTCTGGCATCTTGCAATGGACGCCGGTGTCGGGACGCATCTCGCTTCTGTATTTCTTCCCGTCGGTGACCGGCTTCATGCTGATCGACAGTGTGATCTCGGGGCAGAAAGGCGCGTTCCTTTCTGCCGTGTCGCACCTGATCTTGCCGTCGATCGTGCTTGCGACCATTCCGCTGGCAGTCATCGCGCGGCAAACGCGATCAGCCATGCTGGAGGTTATGGGCGAGGACTATGTCCGTACGGCTCGCGCCAAGGGTATGCCGCCGTCGCGCGTTGTGGGCGTTCATGCGCTGCGCAACGCAATGATACCGGTGATTACCACGATCGGCTTGCAGATCGGCGTGCTTATGGCGGGCGCGATCCTGACCGAAACCATCTTTTCCTGGCCGGGCATCGGCAAATGGATGATCGATTCCATTTCGCGCCGTGACTACCCGGTGGTGCAAAGCGGGCTCTTGTTGATTGCCGGGCTGGTGATGCTCGTCAATCTGCTGGTCGATTTGACCTATGGCCTCATCAACCCGAGGATCCGCCACAAATGAGCGATACGGTTGTCAAACTCAGCGATGCCGCAATCCGGCGTCGGATGCTTGCGGATTTCTGGTTCTATTTCCGCCAGAACCGCGGAGCGGTCGTAGGGCTTTGGGTTTTCCTCGGGCTTGTGTTCGTGGCGCTTTTTGCGCAGTTGATTGCGCCGCACGATCCAACGCAACAGTACCGCGATGCGCTGCTTGTACCGCCGGCATGGCAGGAAGGCGGGCGTTCTGAATTCCTGCTGGGGACCGATGCGGTGGGGCGGGACATGCTGTCGCGTCTGATCTACGGCGCGCAATATTCGCTGTTCATCGGGATCGTCGTCGTGTCGATCGCGCTTCTGGGCGGCATTGTCATCGGACTGCTGGCCGGATTCTTTGGCGGTTGGGTCGATACAGTGATCATGCGGGTCATGGACGTGATCCTTGCGTTCCCGTCGCTGCTGCTGGCGCTGGTGCTGGTGGCCGTGCTGGGGCCGGGACTGACCAATGCGATGATTGCCATTGCCATCGTCTATCAGCCGCATTTCGCGCGACTGACGCGGGCGGCGGTGATGGGAGAAAAGGAACGAGAATATGTCATCGCCGCGCGCGTCGCCGGCGCTGGCACCACGCGTCTGATGTTCAAGACAATCCTGCCGAACTGCCTTGCGCCGCTGATCGTGCAGGCAACGCTGTCGTTCTCGTCGGCGGTGCTCGACTCTGCGGCGCTTGGCTTCCTTGGCATGGGCGCTCAGCCGCCCGCGTCGGAATGGGGGACCATGCTGGCCGAAGCGCGCGAGTTCATCCTGCGCGCCTGGTGGGTGGTGACGCTGCCGGGCCTTGCCATCCTTGTCTCGGTGCTGGCGATCAACCTCATGGGCGACGGGCTTCGCGACGCCCTCGACCCCAAGCTGAAGCGGAGCTGACATGGCCTTGCTCTCCATCAAGAACCTGACCGTGCGTTTTGCCACTTCGACGGGCGCGTTCACCGCTGTCGACGGGGTAGATATCTCGGTCGATGAACGCGAAGTTCTGGCCATCGTCGGCGAAAGCGGCTCGGGCAAATCAGTGTCCATGCTGGCCGTCATGGGGCTTTTGCCCGACACCGCCACAGTGACCGCCGACGAGATGATCTATGACGGTCGTGACCTGTTGAACATGAGTGTGGCCGAGCGGCGCAAGCTGATCGGGCGCGAGATCACGATGATCTTTCAGGAACCAGTCGCGTCGCTGAATCCCTCCTTCACGGTCGGTTTCCAGATCGAGGAAGTGCTGCGGTTCAACCTCGGTATGGATCGTCGTGCGGCGCGGGCACGTGCGGTTGAATTGTTCAAGTCCGTGGGTATCCCCGAGCCGGAGACCAAGCTGAATGCCTATCCGCACCAGATGTCGGGCGGCCAATGCCAGCGGGTGATGATCGCCATCGCCATCGCCTCGAACCCACGGCTGCTGATCGCCGACGAGCCGACGACCGCGCTGGACGTGACGATCCAGAAGCAGATCCTCGATCTGTTGATGGATCTTCAGGAACAGCACGGCATGGCGTTGATCCTGATCACGCACGATATGGGCGTGGTGGCAGAAACCGCCGACCGCGTGGTGGTGCAGTACAAGGGTCGCAAGATGGAAGAGGCCGATGTGCTGAGCCTGTTCGAGAATCCGCAGAATTCCTACACGCGGGCGCTGTTGTCTGCGTTACCCGAAAACGCCAAGGGTGATCGGTTGCCCACTGTGGCAGATTTCATGGCTGCGGAGGGTTTGCAATGAGCGTGGTCATCGAAGGCAAGGCCCTGACGCAGGACTATCTGGTCGGCGGCAGCATGTTTGCGGGCTCGAAGATGGTGCGTGCCGTCAAGGGCGTGGATTTCTCGGTCGAACGCGGCAAGACGCTGGCAATCGTCGGGGAGAGCGGCTCGGGCAAGTCGACACTGGCGCGGATCATCGCGCTGATCGACGCCCCGTCGGGTGGGGTGTTGAAGATCGAAGGGCAGCCGGTTGATATCGGCAAGCAGCGTCTCACCCCGGCCATGCGGTCGAAGGTCCAGATGGTGTTCCAGAACCCCTATGGCAGTCTCAACCCGCGCCAAAAGGTCGGCGACGTGCTGATGGAGCCGTTGCAGATCAACACTCCGCTGTCTGGCGCCGAGCGGCGCGAAAAGGCAGAGGCGATGCTGGCCAAGGTCGGGCTGATGCCCGAACACTTCAACCGCTATCCGCACATGTTCTCGGGCGGCCAGCGCCAGCGTATTGCCATCGCGCGGGCGCTGATGCTTAACCCTGCGCTTCTGGTGCTGGACGAGCCGGTTTCGGCGCTGGACCTGTCGGTGCAGGCGCAGGTGCTGAACCTGCTGGCCGACCTTCAGGACGAGTTCAACCTGACCTATGTGTTCATCAGCCATGACCTATCGGTGGTGCGCTATATCGCCGACGATGTGTTGGTGCTGAGCAAGGGTGAGGCGGTCGAACAGGGAAGCCGCGAGGAGCTTTTTGCCAACCCGCGCCACCCCTACACCCAGCAGCTTTTTGCAGCGACGCCAGTCACCGACGTGGCTGCGATCCGTGCAAGGGTCGAGCGGCGCGCAGCGGCGCGCGCGGCGCGTTGACAATGGCAGGTCAGGCGGCCTTGACGGGCGCCTGACTGGCTGACTGCCGCGATAGCTGTACAGCGAGGATTCCTGCGCCAATGATCGCGACACCGACAATGTCGGTTAGTCCGAGCCGTTCATGGAGCAGTGCCGCAGCCACGGCCACGCCGAAGAACGGATTGAGGAAGTGATAGGTTGCGGCACGGACGGCCCCGATGCGCGCGACGAGCCTGAACCAGACCCACGTTGCCAGAAGTCCGGGGATAAGCGTGGTATAGGCGAAGGCCAGCCCCAGCCGCAGCGTCCAGTTCACGTGCCACGTTTCCGTCAGCAAGGCGGCAACGGCCAGCAGCGCCGACCCGACGAGCATTTGCAGGCCGACGATCATCAGGAGATTGCCGCCCGACGTGGCCGCCCGCACTGTCAGGGTGGCAATTGCCAGCGCCAGTGCGCCAAGACCGCATAGCACGAGCCCCTCGGGGCTGACATGGCCTGAAAAACGCGAACCCATGATGATGGCGACACCCACCACCCCGGCCGCCAGTCCCGCCAGACCAAGCGCAGGAAGGCGTTGCTTGTAGAAGAGCCATCCCAGCAGAGCCACGATCAACGGCATGGTCGAGGCGAT
Organism: Paracoccaceae bacterium; assembly: GCA_049289975.1. Classification (GTDB taxonomy): domain Bacteria; phylum Pseudomonadota; class Alphaproteobacteria; order Rhodobacterales; family Rhodobacteraceae; genus TMP-24. Next base: position 4,235 of record JBATMT010000398.1, read on the forward strand.
GATGGAGGCGAGCGAGGCCTCAACCCACTGCATGGCGACGAAGTTCAGCCCGAGATAGAGGGCGTTCTGGCAAAGCCCGAAGATCACCACCGACCGCCATTGCGCCTTGGGCAGGTGCCACGTCTGCCCGACCGCGCGTGCAATGATGATGGCGATCAGGCCGGACACCAGAAAACGAATGCTCAGCGCCGTGAAAGGCGGCGCATCGACGACAATCATGCGTGCCGAGGTGAAGGCCGATGACCACATGAAGGCAAAGGCAAGGCCCATGCCGATAGACCTGAAATCCATGATGCCCTGTCCTGAAGGAGTGTGCTTTCAACTGCACGCGCACGCGGCAGTATCCTCCTTGTTTCAGCCGATTTGAATAGTCGATGAACCACAATCGCTCAGCGACCGTCCAACCCCGCCCTGCACTGATCTGCAAAGAAAAAGGGCCGCCGGTGGGCGACCCTGCACAAACGCCACAGCCCGAAAAGGGCTGGGGTCAACCGTTCAGCCGTTCACGCTGTCTTTCAGCGATTTGGCGATCGACACTTTCACAACCTTGTCGGCGGGCTTCGTCACGGTTTCGCCGGTAGCCGGGTTACGGACCTGACGCTCCGGACGCGCACGGCACACAACCTTGCCAATCCCGGGAAGGGTCACAGAACCGCCGTTTGCGACTTCTTGCGCCACAACGGTGGCGACAGCATCAAGTGCGGAGGATGCGGTCTTCTTGTCGGAACCCATCGCTTCGGCAAGTGCCGCCACGAGCTGGGACTTGGTCATCGGTTTGGACATGTCTGTCTCCTCTCTGGCCCCGTCTTCTGGGGGTCTTAGCAGCTTTTTCAGCCGATGCAGGTGCATCCCATTGTTCAAAGCCTCAGGCAACCCCTTTTTGGGGAAAACGGAGCGTTTCCGCCGTCGCTTCGCCTTACAAGAAGGCGGTTTCCTCGAAACTGCGCAGCTTTCTGCTGTGAATCCGCTCCAGCGGCATGTCGCGCAAACGCTCCATTGCCCTGACCCCGATCAAGAGGTGACGGCTGACTTGGGTGCGGTAGAATTCGGTCGCCATGCCAGGCAGTTTCAACTCGCCATGCAGCGGTTTGTCGGACACGCACAGCAGCGTGCCGTAGGGAACGCGGAAGCGGAAGCCATTGGCGGCAATGGTGGCACTTTCCATGTCGAGCGCGATGGCCCGCGATTGCGACAGGCGCTGCACCGGGCCGGACTTGTCGCGCAGTTCCCAGTTGCGGTTGTCGATGGTGGCGACGGTGCCGGTCCGCATGATGCGTTTCAGCTCGTAACCTTCCAGTTCGGTGACTTCCGCGACAGCTTCCTGAAGGGCGATCTGGATTTCGGCCAAGGCCGGGATCGGCACCCAGACCGGCAAGTCGGCGTCCAGCACATGGTCTTCGCGGACATAGGCGTGTGCCAGCACGAAATCCCCAAGGCTCTGGCTGTTTCTGAGGCCCGCGCAGTGGCCAACCATCATCCAGGCATGTGGGCGCAGCACCGCGATATGATCGGTTGCCGTTTTTGCGTTTGAGGGGCCGACGCCAATGTTGACCAGCGTAATCCCCTGACCACCGCGGCGCTTCAGGTGATAGGTCGGCATCTGCGGCAGCTTGGTCAATGTCGGTATGACATCGTCGGCGGCCTTGATCTCGAAATTGCCGGGAGAGATGAACGAGGTGTAGCCGCTGGCAGGGTCGGCAAGCGCCGACCGTGCGAAGGCTTCGAACTCGTCAACATAGAATTGGTAGTTGGTGAACAGAACGTGGTTCTGGAAATGCTCGGGCAGGGTCGCTGTATAGTGCGACAGACGGGCAAGCGAGTAGTCGACACGTTGGGCAGTAAAGGGCGCAAGATGGCCCGAGCCATCGGCATTGACGCGCGCGGTGCCGTTGACGATGTCATCGTTGGTGGTGGTCAGATCCGGCACGTCGAAAATGTCGCGTAGCGGGAAGTCGAGTACGCCTTCTTGCGGAACGGCTATCGCAGGGTTCGAGGTCATGGCGAAGTG
>JBATMT010000399.1:0-2537 GCA_049289975.1 Paracoccaceae bacterium
TCGCGCACCACCACGCCTTTGCGGCGGGTCAGCATGAACATGACAGCCTCGGCGACTTCCTCGGGTTGCATGAGGCTGCCGTTCGCGAGTGCGTCTTCCAGCTTGGCTTTCGGCCAATCGTCGAGAAGCGCGGTGACGACCGGGCCGGGCAAGACGGCACCGACACGCAGGCCGTGCGGCGCGAGTTGACGCCGGATCGTGTGGACGAAAGCCTGAACGGCGAACTTCGAGGCGGTGTAGATTGGTTCCCACACCACAGGGACAACGCCTGCAATCGAAGAGGTCACGACGATGTCACCCGACTTCCGTTCGATCATGTGCGGGAGCACCGCGTGGATCGAGCGAAAGGCCGCGTTGATGTTCAGGTTTAGCATTCGATCCCATTGGTCTGGGTCACCCGTCCAGATTTCACCACCGATGTAGGCTCCGGCGTTGGCGTGGAAGATGTCGAGTTGGCCGGTCTTTTCCAGAATTGCGGGCATCATGCCGGCAATGCTGGACGGCTCCATCAGATCGACCACCAAGGGGATCGCAGCTTCGCCCAGATCTTTCGTCAAGGCCTCGAGCCGGTCCCGGGCCCTGTCGATCAGGACGACACGGGCACCGGCCGCAAGCATGGCTTTGGCGCAGGCCAGACCGATGCCAGAGGCCGCGCCGGTAACCGCCGCAACCCTTCCGTTCAAATCCGATGACATTGGTCTGTTCCTTTCTTCAGGCGCGGCCGTGCGAGATGCGCGAACGGCGAGCGAGTGAGTCAACGATCACGGCTGTGGCAAGCACGCCGCCGGTGATCATGTAGCGCAGTGACGACGACAGGTTCAGGAGCGTAAGGCCAGACGAAATCGCCTGAATGACGATGATCCCGAGAAGTGCCGACCATGCGCTGCCGCGACCGCCAAAAAGGCTGGTCCCGCCGATCACTGCTGCCGCAATAGCGTTGAGGTTGACGTCGCCGGTCCCGGCTTGCTGGCTCGACGAGGCGAGCCGCGCTGCGGCGAGTGTACCACCAAGCGCCGACAGCGATGCGCAGAGAACAAAGGCCGAGGTATAGATGCCCCTGACGTTGATCCCTGCCCTGCGTGCGGCTTCGCGGTTGCCGCCCACGGCATAGACCGAGCGGCCCCATTTCGTGCGCGTCAGCGCGTAGTTGAGCGCTACAGCGAGCAAGACAAAGAGGCCGAACATGTTGGGCACACCGCGACCAAGGTTGAGGTACCAGACTGCAAACTCGAGTGCGACGGTCAGGAACGCGGCTTTCAGGAACAGCCCGGCGGGCGGTTGGACCGACAGGTTGGCCGCAAGGCGGCGCGCGGTACGGCGCAGGCCGGTTACAAGCATCACGGCGCCAGGGATCAAGGCCAGCGCGTGCGAGAGCCAGGCAGGCATCACGAGGATCTGCCCGAACTTCACCAGCGCACTTTCGTAGGGCAGATTGATCGAGCCGGTGGCGCCGAGGATGAAGAGTTGCAGCCCAAGTAGCGCCAGAAGGCCAGAAAGGGTGGAGACGAAACTTGGCATTCCAAGGCGGTTGTAAAGCTGCGCGTAAATCCAGCCGACGATGGCTCCCATGATCACGGCGACAAGGATCGCCAAGCCGACTGGCCAGCCCTGATTGACCCAGAGAACCCCGACTATTGCCGAGGCAAACCCGCTGATCGAGCCTACGGAAAGGTCGATCTCTCCCACCATCAGCACGCAGACGATGCCAAGCGAAATGATCCCCACCGTCGCGCAATCAAACAACAGGTTTACCAGATTGTTCGGCACCAGAAAAATCGGGTTGAGGGCAGTAAACACAACCGAAATGACCACAAGCCCTACGGCGACAGGCAACATGCCGAGGTCGCCCGAACGAATACGGTCAAGGAAAGCGCGGAGAGCGCCAGAAAATCCGTCGTCGTGGCGCAGACGCTGGTCTGCGCGGTCCAGCGGCCCGGTCATGTGAGGGACTCCTTGCGTTCCATGCGGCGTGTCACCGCGTTGTCATTTGCGCCGGTGATCGCGGCGACGAGGTCTTGGTGGCTTGTCTCGCGGTCGAAGATGCCGTTGTTGCGGCCCAGGCGGAGAACGACGATGCGGTCAGCGACGGCGCGTACGTCCTCCATGTTATGACTGATCATGATGACGCCCAGTCCGCGGTCGCGGACGCGTTCGATCAGGTTCAGCACCTCGGCTGTCTGTGCCACGCCCAGCGCGGCTGTCGGCTCATCCAGCATGATGATCCGCGGATTTAGGATGAGCGAGCGTGCAATGGCGACAGTCTGGCGCTGGCCGCCTGACAGCGAGGCAATGGGCTCGCGAACCGAAGGGATGCGTGCGGCAAGTTCTTGCAGGAGTGTCCAGGCGCGGACCTCCATCGCAACTTCGTCCAGTGCGTAGGGCGAAAGCTCGTGGCCGAGGAAAAGGTTGGCAACCACGTCAAGGTTCTCGCATAGCGCAAGATCTTGATAGACCGTCGCGATCCCAAGTTTCATCGCCGCAGCCGGAGAATCGAGTGTCACCTCGCGACCATCGAAGCGAATGGTGCCTGTCGTGGG
>JBATMT010000400.1:0-26839 GCA_049289975.1 Paracoccaceae bacterium
TTCCGGCGGCTTCCCTATCGTCGTAGTCGCTCTTGTGACCACGGATCCAGACCATCGCATTGATAGAGGATGACCCGCCCAAGAGCTTTCCGCGCGGCCAGTGATCCCGCGCTCCAGCCAGACCAGGATCTGGTTCGGTCTTGTATAGCCAGTTGACTGCTGGGTCATAAAACAGCTTACCGTAACCTAAAGGCAGTTGAACGAAGAAGCGCCGGTCGCTTCCCCCTGCCTCTAGAACGAGCACCTTGCTCCGTCTGTCTGCAGACAGCCGCTCTGCAAGCACACAGCCCGCAGATCCAGCACCTACGATGATGAAATCCCAATCGCTCATGCCCGTAATCCTGCCCTGCCCCGCGTCCTGACGATGAAACATTTGCGACAGAATCCGTCGCTTGCTTCATTCATTTTTCGACATCAAATATCCTCGGGAAGCGTGAGGGGCAGACAGCACCTCGCTTCATTCAAGTCTGGCGGGAAAGCCTGAGGCACGAAGATCGGTGTGCAACAGATCCTCCAGAAGCTTGGCAATCATTGGCGACTGGGCCTCGCCGCCAAATGCCGCCTTCGCAGCAACGTACGTCTGCTCGGTAGCTCCTGCCAAATCCAGTGGCACCCCGAATTCTCGGCCGAAACGCAAGGCGAACCCCAGATCCTTCAGCGCTAGGTCAATGTTGAAGGCAATGTCATAAGAGCCGTTCAGAATCAGCGCCCCTTCGGTCTCATGCACGAACGAATTACCGGACGACGCCTTGATCGCGTGCCACGCCTGACCAAGATCGAGCCCGCCACGTTTGGCCAACATGAGGGCTTCACTACAGGCCTTCAAATGAATGAAGGCCAGCATGTTGGTGATCACCTTGATGATCGATGCCGCACCCAATGAACCCATATGGAAAATCTGGTTACCCATCGCCTGCAGGGCGGGCTTGTGCAATTCGAAGAGGTCGTCGTCACCGGCCGCAAGCATCGTGATCTCGCCCCGGGCGGCAAGATGGACACCGCCCGTGACAGGCAATTCGAGCGTTCGGACACCCGCTGCTGCCGCAACAGCGCCCAGTCGAAGAATCTCGTCACGTCCCAGAGTTGAATTCTCAATCCAGGTCGCACCGGGCTTCATGGCGGGCAGCATCTGCTTCAGAACAAGCTCGGACACAGCCGGCGATGGCAAACAAGTTATAACGTGATCCACACGCGCTGCGAGGTCTGCGGGACTCTCTGCCCAGTCTGCACCCGCCGCCAGATGACGCTCAGCCAGTGACCGATCCTTGTCGTGAACGGTAACCTTGAAGCCGTCGCGCAATAGTGAGGCAGCCAAATGGCCGCCCAGATTGCCAAGTCCGATATATCCGTAGTGCATCGCGCTCTTCACTCTTCGCCGTATCCGACAATGCCCTTGATTTCGCAGAAGTCGTGAATTGCCCAGTCGGCATACTCCCGACCGTTGCCCGATTGCTTGTAGCCGCCGAACGGTGCGAATGTATCCCAGGCGGGATAGTTGAGGTTCACCGTGCCGGCGCGCAAGCGACGAGCCACTGGCCGTGCGTCCTCAACCGGACCGGCGATATAGGCAGCGAGCCCATACGGCGTGTCATTAGCGTCGTCGATCGCCTGATCGAGCGTATCGTAAGGCAGGATCGACAGCACCGGGCCAAAGATCTCTTCTTGCGCGATGGTCATCTTGTTGTTGACGTTGCCGAAGATGGTTGGCCGCACGAACCAGCCCCGGTTCACACCTTGCGGACGGCCGACGCCACCGCACACCAGGGTCGCACCCTCGTCAAGGCCCGCCTGAATGAGCCGCTGGACCTTGTCGAACTGAATTTTCGAAACCAGCGGTCCCATAGTGGTCTTCGTGTCGAGCGGGTCACCGACGACAACCGCATCTGCGGCCTCCTTCGCAAAGGCCAAGGCTTGATCATGCGTGTCGCGCGGCACGAACATTCTCGTCGGTGCGTCGCAGCTCTGCCCGGTATTGCCAAAGCAGCCTTCGACGCCGCTTTTCACAGCAGACTCCAGATCCGCAGTGGGCAGAATGATGTTTGGCGATTTGCCACCAAGCTCTTGCGCCACGCGCTTGACTGTCGGAGCAGCAGCTGCAGCAATCGCTGTACCTGCGCGGGTCGAGCCGGTGAATGACACCATGTCCACTTCCGGGTGAGATGACATACGAGCACCCACATCAGGGCCATTGCCGTTCACCAGGTTGAACACCCCAGCCGGAACGCCCGCCGCGTGACAGACTTCCGCAAACAGCACCCCGGAAAGTGGCGCAATCTCGGAAGGCTTGAGGACCATCGTGCAGCCTGCAACCAACGCTGGCGCCACCTTGCAAGCAATCTGGTTCATCGGCCAGTTCCAGGGCGTGATCAGCGCACACACGCCAATCCCTTCATGGACGATGCGTGTAGTGCCGCGCATGTATTCCCATTGCATGTCTTCCGCAGCTTTTATGGTGCTTTCGATATGCACCTGACCCGCCCACGCCTGCGCACCCCGCGCCCATTCGATTGGTGCACCCATCTCGGTCGACATGACCTGCGCAAAATCCTCGTAACGGTCGTTGTAGACTTCAAGAATGCGCTGCACGATCGCGATACGATCTTTTACCGGCACCACTGTCCATGCGTCGAACGCGGCTCGCGCCGCCATGATCGCTCGATCCGCGTCATCAGCATTGCCCATCGCGACTTCGCAGACGATTTCCTCCGTTGCAGGATTTTCTACACCGATCCGGCTCTTGGAAAGTGGCTCGACCCACTGTCCATTGATATAGAATTTCAGCATGTTTGCCGGGATCATGGCAGACCTCACTTGAAGTAGATGTTGTAGGCAGCACGGATCGCCTGATCGATCTGAGGATCGATGACCGAGCCAGCCTTCGCCAGAATCTCGTTCTTTCGTGCAATTGCTGTGTCCAGCAACAACGGCTTGCCCGCTTCATTCCATTCCTTCGGACTCATCCTGTTGCCGACAGCCGGATAGATATACTCTGTCTGCATCAAGGCCAGCGTCTGATCAGACCCAAGATAGTGCCCCGGACCGCCAAGGCAGACGGCTTTCATTGCATCAATGCTGGTCGAGTCCTCAGTGACGTCGATCCCACGAACCAGGCGCATGGCCTGCCCCAGAAGATCGTCGCCAAGTACCAGGCTTTCGAGGCAGAACCCAAGAAGCGATGCATGCATGCCAACCGCTTCATAGCACATGTTAAGTCCTGCCAAACCCGCGAGGGAATTGGTGATCCCTTGCTCCCAACCGGCCTGCATATCGGGCAGTTTCGAATCCGAAATGCCCGAGGCAGCGCCGCCGGGAAGGTCATAGAAGCGGTGCATCTGAGCACAGCCTGCGGTTAGCAGTGCCTGTTCGGCCGACCCGCCAGACATGGCTCCGGTACGCAGGTCAGAAACAAATGGCCACGTGCCAAAAATACACGGCGCGCCGGGCTTTATGGCATTGGCGTAGACAACGCCGGCAAGACATTCTGCCATGGCCTGCACGATGGTCAAAGCGATAGGCGCAGGTGCTGTCGCACCTGCCTGACCGGCTGACAGCAAAAGCATAGGCATACCGCGGCGGATACAATCCTCCATCGTGATGCAGCTTTCCTCGGCAAACTTCATCGGTGGAACCACGAAGCAATTCGAATTGGAGACGAACGGCCTTTCCAGCCACTTCTCCTCACCGCCAGCGACCATGTAGATCATGTCGAAGCAGTCTTTCACATGGCTTGGGTCACTGAACGACGTGCCGACATGCTTGTTGGTGCCCGACAGGCAGGCATAGAGCGTGTTCAGGTCCATCTCGCGGTTGTCGACTACATCGCGACAGACCATCGTGCGTTGGTAGAAATGAATGTTGTCCAGATTCTCGACCAGCCGGGCAGCATCGTAAAGATCCTGAGCAGTCGACTCGCGATAGTCGAGGGTGATCGGATCCACGATGTGAACGGCAGCCCCTGCTGTGCCGAAGTGGACCTTGGTCCCTGATAGATGCAGGTCATACTTGGGATCGCGGGCATGGAGCGTAATGTCGCGCGCTGCGATGGCCAGCATGTCTTCGACAAGGGCCCGCGGAAAGCGCAGGCGGCCGTCATCACCCTGGATCGCGCCCGCGTTCGTCATAATCTCGACGCCCGATTTGGGTGCCTGAGACAGGCCGATCACTTCGAGTGCTTCCAGCGCGGACTCATGTATCTTGGCCATTCCAGCATCGGTCAGGGGTTTATACTGACCTCCGGACATTCCTGCGCGTACGGGCCGCATGTTTTCGGCCAACGGTGCCGCGCGCATGGCCCGGCGCGCTTCGCGTCCACCTGATCTTGCTGCCCGTCTTGGTTCGCAGTTCAGCGCCTCATCACTCATCGTTGCGCCCTTTCATATCTTTTGGTTTCGTCGGTTTGTGGCAATCCACACACCGTCACATCCGCACACGATCCGCTTTTGGATCATACATGGGCTTTAAACTCGCTGTTGCCGATACACGGCGACCAGCGATCTCGATTTCATATGTCGACGACAGCAACTCGTCGGCAGTCTGACCTTCGCACGGCACGTAGCCCATACCAATCGCGCCACCAAGATGATGGCCGTAGTTGCCCGAGGTCACAATCGAGACAATCTTGCCGTCGCGAACCAATGCTTCATTGTGGAATAGGCTGGGCTGCGGATCGTCGAGCTTGAACTGAACAAGGCGACGCTTGAGTCCAGCTTCCTTCTTGCGCAGGACAGCGTCACGCCCAAGGAAGTCGCCCTTTTCGGTCTTTACCGCAAAGCCAAGACCCGCTTCCAGAACATGATCCTCGTCGGTGATGTCATGGCCGAAATGTCGGAAGGCTTTCTCGATACGGCAACTGTCGAGTGTGTGAAGACCACAAAGCTTCAGGCCTACATCGCTTCCAGCCTCTTCGAGAGCCTCGAAGACGTGCGCCGTCTGGTCCGTTGGCGCATAGATTTCCCAGCCGAGTTCGCCGACGTATGTCACGCGATGGGCGCGTGCCAGTCCCATGCCGATTTCGATCTCCTGAGCGGAGCCGTACGGAAAAGCTCCATTCGAGAAGTCGTTGGGACTCACACTTTGCATCAGATCGCGTGCCCTCGGACCCATGATGCACATCACCGATTCCGATGCGGTCATGTCTGTGATAATGGCAAAGTCTTCGCCGACATGCCGACGGAGCCACGCCAGGTCGCGTTGCAGGGTTGCGCCAGGGACAACCAACAGGAATGCCGTTTCCGAAAGCCGAGTAACGGTCAGATCACACTCGATTCCGCCCCGGTTGTTCAGCATCTGGGTATAGACGATCCGGCCGACTGGCACTTCGATGTCGGCCCCGCAGATGCGCTGCAAGAACGAAAGGGCATCGCGGCCTTCAACCCTGATCTTGCCAAAAGAGGTCATGTCGAAGAACCCGACACCATTGCGAACGGCGAGATGTTCTTGGCGCTGGTTTTCCCACCAGTTCTGGCGGTGCCAACTGTACTCGTATTCGGCCTTTTGACCCGGCTTCGCGAACCAGTTCGCGCGCTCCCATCCGGCCACTTCGCCAAAGACCGCGCCACGTGCCTTGAGGTGTTCATGCAAGGGCGTGCGGCGTACACCTCGTGACGTCACCACCTGTCTGTAGGGGAAGTGATCGGCGTAAAGGAGGCCCAATGTCTCGGATACCCGCTCTTTCAGATAGCGGCGGTTTTTCTGGAAAGGCTGAGCGCGACGAATATCGACCTCCCAAAGGTCAAACGGCGGCTCGCCATCATTCATCCATTGCGCAATGGCCATGCCCGCACCGCCAGAAGATGCAATGCCGATCGAGTTGTAACCTGCCGCCAGCCAGTAACCCCGCAGTGTTGGGCTCTCGCCAAGGTAATAGCGATCGTCCGGCGTGAAACTTTCAGGTCCATTGAAGAAGGTATGAATTCCCGCCGTTTCAAACAGCGGCATCCGGTTTGTGGCGGCTTCGAGGATGGGTTGAAAGTGATCCCAATCCTCGGGCAGCGTATCAAATTCGAAATCTTCGCGGATGCCGTTCATCCCCCACGGCTTTGCCTTTGGTTCAAAAGCTCCGATCATCATTTTGCCAGCGTCCGACTTGTAGTAGGCGCATTCGTCAGGGACGCGCAGAACCGGCAAATGGCCCAAGCCTGCAACAGGCTCTGTGACCAGATAGAAATGCTCGCAGGCATGCAGAGGCAGCGTCACGCCCGACGCATTCGCAAGATCACGACCCCACATGCCGCCGCAGTTGACGATCATATCGGCTGCAATAGAGCCTTTTTCGCCTTCCTGTTCCCATTCGACGCCAGTGACTTTTGCGCCGTCGTCCAGCACCTTGCTCACCTTGACTCCCTCAAGGATCTTCGCTCCGCGCATCCGAGCGCCTTTGGCCAAGGCCATCGCGATGTTCGCCGGATCACATTGACCATCCAGCGGCAGGTGAACGGCACCCACCACATCGGTTACATTCAGATGCGGATACATCGCCTTTACTTCGGCGGGCGAAATCTCGTTCACGTCTACATTGAAGGCGCGGGCGAGCGTGGCCTGACGATACAGTTCTTCTTTCCGCGCCTCGGTCAGCGCGACCGAGATCGAACCCACCTGCCGCATCCCGGTAGCCACATCAGTCTCGGCCTCTAGGTTGACGTAGAGGTCAGCTGAGTATTTTGCGAGACGCGTCATGTTTTGGCTGGCGCGCAATTGACCTATAAGCCCTGCCGCATGCCATGTCGTGCCGGACGTTAGCTTCCGGCGCTCCAACAGGACGATATCTTTCCAGCCGAGCTTGGCCAGATGGTAAGCCACCGAACAGCCAGAGATTCCGCCTCCGATGATAACCACGCGGGCTTTGGTCGGCACATCAGTCATTTTCGGCGTCCTTGAGGAGTTGCTGCGGAACAATCCGCAGGTGAGTCGTTTCGATAACCGTCACCAAGCCCGCAAAAAGTTCGCGCGGACGGTGCGGTCGATCATAGCGGGTGACTTCGTTCAGGAATATTTGCCGCCGCTCGCCTGCCATCGGCAGATCAGTCAAAGCGCCTGTGACGACATAACGCCCACCCGCGACAAGTCTGGCGCACATTGCGCGATGGTCGCGAACCGGGGTGAGGTCAATGATTGCATCGAAGTTGCACGACCGCAAATCGTCACAGGTCTCGAAAGGTTTGGCGCCTGCCGCCCGCACCAGCGGAGCGACTTCGGAAGGGCATTGCCCCACGACATCGACACCACGGATCGTCGCAAGCCGGATCACGGCGTAGCCAATCGGCTGACCAGAGAAGGCTACGAGAAGCTTCGAGCCATTCCCTATCAAGGCTCTCTCGATCAGGTTGTGAGCCATGCCAAACGCCATCGGCATTGCGCTGATTTCAGCAGCCAATGCTGCTTCAGCCCGGCAGCCCTTTGCATCCCGCGCAACGACCAGCGCAGGGATACGTAATGACTTGCTGCCGAAATGGCCGTTCATGCGCGTATCCGCTCGTTCTGCGGGTCCCAGAGAGGCTGGTCTTCCTGCACGGTTGCCGCAAAGCGTTCGCCGTAAATTTCCACATCAACGACAGTGCCGGGAACAACGAGATCGGCTTGCAACATCCCAAGCGCGATCGACTTGTTCACCCGGTAACCCCAAGCTCCGGAAGTGGTTTCGCCCACAACCTTTCCGTTGTGCCACAGGGTGGACATGTAGGGCGCATCGCAATCGCCGGCATCGACGGTAAGGGTAACAAAGCGTTTGGTCACACCCTGCTGCTTCTCGGAAAGCAGCGCTGCCTTGCCTACAAAGTCCTGCGCTTTGTCAAATTTGACAAACCGTTCAAGTCCGCCCTCGAGAAGACTGTAGTCGGTGGAAAGATCGCCCTTCCAGGCGCGGTAGCCTTTTTCGAGCCGAAGCGAATTCAATGCCCACATGCCGAAGGGCTTAGCACCTTGCGACAGAACGGCCTCGTAGATCGTCGGCATGTCGGCATTGGCTGCGTGAATTTCCCAGCCGAGTTCTCCGGCGAACGACACGCGCAGAAGCTGGCAGGGACGACCCGCCACATGTGCTTTCTGATGTGACAGCCACCCAAGCGAAAGATCGGCGTCCGAACTGGCCGCAAACAGACCACGCGATTTTGGGCCTGTGACAATCAAGGTATCCATTTCGCCAGACCGGTCCAGCAGTGTCAGACCCGGTTTCAGATGGCGTTTCAGCCATTCGAAATCGTGCCATTGTGCCACTGACGCCGTTATCAGCGTGTAACTATCGCCTCCATTGTTCAACACGGACATCTCGGTCTGAATCCGACCGCGATGGTCCGGGAAGTACGCTAGGCTCAGCCGGCCTTCTTTGGGCAGCCCCCCCGAGATCAGGCCACGAAGCCAATCTCCCGCACCCTCTCCCAAAAGATCAAAACGTGAGAAGCCCGGCAGATTCAGTACCCCGACGCCATCGCGAACAGCTTCACATTCTTCACGGATGCGGCTCTCCCAAGGCCCGTTGCGGCCCCAGGTCTGGGTTGCTTCCCAACTCGTGTCATCGCCAGGCTTCGCGAACCAGTTGGCGCGTTCCCAGCCGTTATAAGCTCCGAACTGACCGCCGAGCGCCTTGACCTTGTCGTGAACCGGCGACAGGCGGCGGTCCGCGCCGGCAGGCCAGCGCGCCCAAGGAAAATGCATGCCGTACTCGTGGCCGTAGATCTCCATTCCTTTTTCGACGCAGTATTTCGAGTCGGTATGGGCAGTAAAGCGACGCGGATCGCATGACCACATGTCCCACTCGGTCGCACCTTCGGTCACCCACTCGGCAAGCACTTTACCCGCGCCGCCAGCCTGAGCAATTCCGAACGTGAAGACACAGGCTTCGAAGGCATTCGGAACGCCCGGCATGGGGCCGATCAACGGATTCCCGTCGGGAGCATAGGGAATTGGCCCGTTGATGACTTTGGATATGCCCGCAGTACCCAGCAGAGGCACGCGCGCCATCGCATCTTCAATGTACCATTCCAACCTGTCCAGATCATCGGGGAACAGTTGGAAGGAAAAGTCTTCGGGGAACGGATCATCAGGATTAACCCAATGCGCACGACAGTTCTTCTCATAAGGTCCCAGATTGAACCCGGTTTTTTCCTGACGCAGGTAATATGAGCTGTCCACGTCACGCAGCAGCGGCAGCTTGTGGCCAACTTCTTTTGACCAGGCCTCGATTTCGGCAATTGGCTCTGACAAAAGATACTGGTGGCTCATCACCATCATCGGCACTGTCCGCCCACCAAAGGGCTTGAACCATTCACCGACTTTCTGGGCATAGTATCCGGCCGCATTCACGACAATCTCGCAGCGGATGTCACCTTTTTCAGTATGAACGATCCATTCGCCATTCTCGCGGCTTACACCCGTTGCGGGCGTGAAACGCAGGATAGTCGCACCCATATCACGCGCGCCCTTAGCCAAGGCCTGAGTAAGCTGGGCAGGATCGATGTCGCCATCAGCCGGATCGTACAGCGCGCCCTTAAGGTCATGGGTTTCGAGGAACGGGTACTTCGACTTTATCTCTTCAACGCCAAGAACCTCGAGAGCCATGCCCTGATAGCGACCCATACCCTTTGCGCGTTCGAACTCCTGCATCCGTTCCTTGCTGTGACCAAGACGGACAGACCCTGTTACGTGGTAATTCATGGGATAATCGACTGCCGCACCCAGCCCGCGATAGAGTTCGGTTGAATATCGCTGCATGTTCATCAGCGACCATGAAGTGGAAAAGGTCGGAACGTTTCCTGCCGCATGCCACGTCGACCCGGCAGTCAGTTCATTCTTTTCCAGCAGGACGCAATCGGTCCAGCCGGCCTTGGCCAGATGATAGAGCGACGAAACGCCTACGGCGCCGCCACCGATAATCACCACTCGTGCTGTTTTCGGAAATCCACTCATCTTCGTCCCCGTCGAATTTACGCGGAGTATCGTCGCTTGTGTAACAGGTTTCAATTCGTACGGCTTTGGTCTATTGATCGGAAAAAGCGATTAGATGGCCGCCGTGCAAATAGAGCTGATCGAAACCTTTCTGGACCTTTGCGAAACGCGCAGCTTCAACAAGACTGCCGAAAAACTGGGTGTTACCCAATCGACCATCTCGGGACGGGTTCGCGCTCTCGAGGCGATACTGGAACGCACCTTGTTCACGCGCTCCCGTGCCGGGACAGAGCTAACCCTCGAAGGCCTGAAATTCGAGCCCCACGCCCGCTCCCTTCGTCATGGTTGGGCCGAGGCAATGCACGCGACACGCACGGCAGGAACCGCTGCTATGGTCCTGCGGATTGGAATGCAGCGCGACCTTACGGGGAAGATGATCGGGCAGTGGGTGAGAGACTTTCGCACCGCTCTTCCAGATACGGCTTTCTACATCGAGGCCGATTACAGCCCCGCAATGACGTCTGACTTGCTGGTCGGAGCGCAGGACTTTGCGATGATGTTCACTGCCCGGATGCACCCGGATCTTTACTTTGAGACTTTGGGTGAAATTCCCTATCGCATGGTCTCGACGGAAACCGATCGTTTGGCGGACGTGCAGCCTGATCGTTACATATTGACCAACTTCTCACCGGCTTTTGCTGAAGCGCACGCCCTGTTGCATCCGTCGCTTGCAGGGGCATGGGTCTCGTCCGGTGAAAGCACAACAATTGCGGGGCTTCTGACATCGCTGGGTGGCGCTGCATATGTCATCGGCGAGATGGCCGATGAAATGGTTGCGGCGGGAAGTTGCCTGATGGTTACCGATGCGCCGGTCATTCCCCAGACAGTTTTTGCCGCGGTTCACCTGCGTAACAGGCATCGCCCGATGCATCGTCGATTGCTGCAACTGTTGCGGGCGCAGTTCGGTGGCCGCACGATAAACAGCCGCGTCAGAGCCACGCTGGTCGAGCGCGCATGAACAGTCTATTGCCTTTCCACCCGGTTCCTCGCAGAGGATCTTTATGAGCCAGTTCACAGAAAATGCCCGCAAAGCCTCAGAGGCGCTTCGCGCTCTGTTCGACCCGACGCCGCTGCAACTGAACGACCATCTGTCACAAAGGTATGGCGCGCAAATTTACCTGAAGCGCGAGGATCTAACACCAGTTCGCAGTTACAAACTACGTGGCGCCTTTACGGCGATGCGGGCAGCAATAGATACCGGCGCACGGAGGTTTGTGTGCGCAAGCGCGGGGAATCATGCGCAGGGAGTGGCGTTCGCTTGCCGACATTTCGGCGTGCATGGCACAATCTTCATGCCCATCACGACGCCTCAACAAAAAATCGACAAGACCCGGACATTTGGGGGCAATAGTATCGAAATCAAACTTGTCGGGGACTACTTCGACAGAACGCTCGCCGCCGCACAGGACTATTGCTCCGCACAGGGCGCACATTTTCTGTCACCGTTTGACGACACCGATGTCATCTGCGGGCAGGCAAGTGTCGGCGTGGAGATACTGGAACAACTCGAAGCACCAACCGATATTGTGATCCTCCCGGTTGGCGGTGGTGGGCTTTCCGCAGGTGTAACTCGGTACTTCCGGGAGGTGTCGCCGAAGACTCGTTTCCTCTATGTTGAGCCGCAAGGTGGTGCGAGCCTGTCTGCGGCTTTGGTTGCGATGGAACCTGTGACACTCAAACGCGTGAATAACTTTGTCGATGGCGCGGCCGTGGCCCGCATCGGGGCTCTGACTTTTGCAGAACTCAAGAATACGCCGCTCGCTTCGGTCTTACTCGCCCCCGAGGACCGCATCTGCATCACCATGCTTGAGATGCTCAACGTCGAAGGGATTGTGCTTGAACCCGCAGGCGCGCTCTCGGTCGACGTCCTTCCATCAATTGCCGATATGATCCGGGGCAAGACGGTCGTGTGCGTCACTTCTGGCGGGAACTTCGATTTCGAACGCCTGCCCGAGGTCAAGGAACGTGCCCAGCGCTACGCCGGGTTGAAAAAGTACTTCATACTTCGGATGCCCCAGCGCCCTGGAGCACTGCGAGAATTCCTCGGAATGCTAGGGCCTGATGACGACATCGCCCGGTTTGAATATCTGAAGAAATCGGCGCGCAACTTCGGTTCTGTCCTTATCGGGATAGAGACCAGCAAGGCCGAGAACTTCGCTGCACTAGGGGAAAAACTGGATGCGGCCGAGTTCAGTTTCCGGGACATTACCGAGGATGAAGCTCTGGCCGAGTTTCTTGTCTGACCTGAATCTTCGGCTCTTTAAGGCCTCTTAACGGTTTGGGGTTTACTCTCTTATCCGGCGGGCAGGCTTGGGTAGTGGTGAGCAAACAAATCAAGAATCCGCAAAACGGGGACAACGCTCCAGCGGTCGTGGTGCCCTGCAAGGTTATGGTTGTCGACGAGAGTGAACCTCAGCGTCAGTTTTTGGCAGAGCATCTGCTGGCAGCCGGATATGAGGTCGTTGAAGCAGCAACGGCTGACGAGGCTCTCAGCACCTTTCGAGCGTCTTCGCCCGACTTGGTCATTTCCGATTGGGTAATGACGGGTATGACTGGCCTCGACCTTTGCCGTTGGTTGCGTGACATGCAGCTTGATAGCTATGTCTACTTCATCCTGCTCACATCCAAATCCGAATCAACGGACGTCGCAGCCGCACTTGACGCGGGCGCAGACGACTTTCTGATAAAGCCTATCACGCCGGCCGAGTTACGCGGTCGTACAGCCGCCGGCAGACGAATCCTTCTGATGGAACGCGAGCTGAGACGTAAGAACAGACTGTTGCTGACCACGATTGATGAGCTTCACGGTCTACATGAAGCCTTCAATCGCGATCTGATCGAAGCAAGGAAACTCCAGCAAAGTCTCGTGCGTGACCGTCATCGCTTCTTTGGTCGATCCGAAATAAGTTTGCTGTTGCAACCCTCGGGACACGTCGGTGGCGATCTGGTCGGCTTTTTCCCGATAGACGGAAGTCGGGTTGGTTGCTTTGCGCTAGATGTCTCCGGTCACGGAATTGCATCGGCAATGATGACTGCGCGTCTCGCCGGTTATCTCTCGGGATCGTCGCCAGAACAAAACATCGCTCTGATTCCAAGTGGTGAAGGCAGATACAACGCCCGAAACCCCGCAGAGCTCGCCCAAATCCTGAACAAGATCGTCCTCAGCGACATGCAGACAGAGAACTATTTTACATTTGTATATGCCGATATCGACGTCCGGTCTGGCTGGGTGGAAATGCTTCAGGCTGGTCACCCCCACCCGGCTATCTTGCGTGTGGACGGTTCGGTAGAATTGCTCGGAACGGGTGGCCTGCCAATTGGCCTGATTGAAGGTGCATCATTCGACACTTTCCAGGCTAAACTTGAAGTTGGCGACAGACTTCTTCTGGTCTCGGACGGTGTGACAGACACGCTTGACTATGGCGGTCGGGCTTCGGATGAAACGAAGCTGACAGAGCTTTTGGGTGACGTTCGTCATTTAGGCGGCACGGAATTTCTGGACGCGCTCTACTTGAAACTCAAAGCGACAATTGATGGCGATGCCAGGGACGATATCTCCGCAGTCTGTTTCTGTTTCGACGGCCCGACCATGCGCGCAATATCCTAGCCGCGCGAAAGCGCACGCAGAAGGAAGTGCCTGTCACCATCGTTGCCAACCAGTTGCGCCGCGTCTCTGGCAGGCACCCAGATCGCCGTATGCCCAGCCTCAACCGGCGGACCAAGCCGGCGCACAGGGCGCGCAAGGTAGACGTGACAGACTTTCTCGGCCCATTTGTCGTACTCGGGCATGTATGCGAAACGCCGGAAGGCTCCGATCCGACGTGGCTCACTGATCGACCACCCCGTTTCCTCATAAACTTCCCGATGAAGTGCCTGAAGCGGCGATTCTCCGGGATCAATGCCACCGCCGGGCAATTGAAACTCGGGGTCGGGGTCCTCTTGATAGGTCAGCAGAACATCCCCACCTATGCGCAGAACTGCATAAGCCCCCGGCCTAAGGCGGTATTTCTGTCCTGTAACAACTCGCTCACCAAAACGTCTGATCATCTTCGCCGCCCTTGGTTGCCGTTTTTCACTGTAACCGATATGCCAAGGCCCGCGAGCCAAGGAAACCCCATGACCACTACCCATGAAATCGCCTGGGACGATACCGTCCTTCCGTTCCAGCTTGACCTGTCCGACATTCGTGGCCGGGTGGCACGCCTTGACGGGACGCTCGACAAGATTCTGGGCCAGCATTCCTACCCGGAAGCGGTAGAGGCATTGGTAGCCGAAGCGGCGTTGTTGACGGCTCTGATCGGTCAAACCGTCAAGTTGCGGTGGAAATTGTCATTGCAGATCCGCGGCAACGGCCCTGTTCGGATCATAGCGACTGACTATTTCGCTCCCGAAAAGGACGGTGCATCGGCGCAGATCCGTGCTTGGGCGTCTTTTGATGCTGCTCGTCTGCAACCCGGTTCCTCGCCATTTGAACAAATCGGCCAAGGTTATTTCGCGGTGTTGATCGACCAGGGGGAAGGCAGCGTGCCCTATCAGGGAATCACGCCCATTGCCGGAACGTCACTATCAGATTGCGCGGGGACCTACTTCGCGCAATCAGAGCAATTGCCGACGCGCTTTCAGCTTTCCTTCGGCAAATCGCGTTTGAAGGGCGGCTCTGAAGGATGGCGCGCTGGCGGGATCATGCTTCAGCATATGCCGCAATCCGCGCCGGTTGCCGGAGAAGGTGGTTCGGGCGCAGGCGGCCTGTTGACTCACGCTGACATACTTGGCGGCGAGGAAAGCGAAAACTGGAACCGTGCGAACCTTCTGCTCGACACGGTTGAAGACCTGGAGTTGATCGGACCCACCGTTCACCCTACCGACCTGCTTGTAAGACTTTTTCATGAGGAAGCGCCTAGGGTGTTCGACGCGCAGCCCGTACGCTTTGGCTGCACCTGTTCCGGCGACAAAGTTCGGCAGAGCCTTTCGATATATTCGGCCAAGGACATCAAGACGATGACCACCGACGAGGGCATCGTTACTGCTGACTGTCAGTTCTGTGGCGCGCACTACGAGTTCGATCCGACTACCCTTGGCTTTGAGGCCAAAAGTGAGAACGCGAATAATGCCTGATCGCTTCGCTCCGGTTCTGCGCGCCCTGCGCGTATCGGGGCGACCGACGTCAGACTATGACCTCAACAAAGACCAGACTCTGGCAGAGGATCGTCTGATGCGTCCGGCGGCCGTCCTGGTGGGCTTTCAGGAAAGCACCTTTGGCTTGCGTTTGCTTCTGACCAAGCGGGCATCTCATCTGAAGCATCATCCCGGTCAAATCGCCTTTCCAGGTGGTAAGATCGATCAAGTCGACAGGGACGCCGTATCGGCCGCATTGCGAGAAGCAGAAGAAGAAATCGGTTTACAGGCCAACGCCGTGGATGTTCTCGGCACGCTTGACGCGCATGAGACTGTCACAGGGTTCAGCGTTACTCCTGTTTTGGCAAAAATAGACCCCTATTTTCGGCCCACCCGTCAGGAAGAAGAAGTCGAGGAGGCCTTCACAGTTCCGTTCGAACATATCGCCGACCCGAAGAACTATCGTATTGAAGGGCGGATTTGGCGCGGTGAAATGCGGAGGTATTATACGGTGCCTTATGGCCCCTATTACATCTGGGGTGCGACTGCGCGTATGCTGCGAGCACTCGCCGACCGGATGGGCTGATGCGCTTAACTGACTCATGGATTTCTGACAGCCATCTGCAGACCGTTCTGCACACTCTTTCTGATGCCGGTCACCAAGCCCTTCTGGTTGGCGGCTGCGTGCGCAACGGACTTCTGCGTGAGCCAATCGACGATATCGACATCGCAACGGATGCTTTGCCGCAACGTGTTATCGAGATTATGGAGGCGGCAGGCCTTCGCACCGTTCCAACGGGCGTCGACCATGGCACCGTCACCGTCATAGCGTGCGGAAAGCCGCACGAGGTCACGACATTTCGGCGAGACATTGAAACGGATGGCCGCAGGGCAAAAGTGGCTTTCTCTGAAGCAATTCACGAAGACGCTGCGCGCAGAGACTTCACGATGAACGCACTTTATGCGGATGCCGATGGCAGGATCATAGACCCTCTTGAAGGGTTGGCTGACCTGCGTGCCCGCCGCGTCCGCTTTGTCGGCGCGCCGGAAGCGCGCATCCAAGAAGATTATCTGCGGATTTTGCGCTTCTTCAGGTTTCATGCCCGCTATGGCGATCAAACTGAAGGGCTGGACAAGGAAGGGCTGGCAGCCTGCGCTACTCTTTCAGCCGGAATAGAGACACTTTCTAAGGAACGCGTCGGTCACGAGATGCGGAAACTTCTTGCAGCACACGACCCGGCGCCAGCGGTCGCGGCAATGGCACAAGCCGGAGTTCTTGCCAGAATTCTACCCGGAGCGACGATACAGCCGCTTGGTCCATTGATCCATCTCGAAGGCACTTTGACACCAGATCCGATCCGCAGGCTCGCAGCGATTGTCGGTGAAGACCCCGCCGCGCAACTCAAACTGTCACGCGCCGAGGAAAAGCATCTGTCACAAGTCATTGCGAACGCCGGTTCGCTCTCGGGTCCGGCAGAACTGGCTTACAGATTTGGTGCGAAGCTGGCGCTGGACATCATGCTGGTACGCGCCGCTGCTATTGGGCAACAGTTGCCGCTCAACTATGCCGTCAAGTTGAAGAAGGGCGCAGAGGCCAGATTTCCCGTCAGGGCAGCCGATTTGCCGAGTTTCTCCGGATCCGCACTGGGTGCTCGGCTGAAGGAATTGGAAGAACGGTGGATAGACTCTGACTTTGAATTGTCTCGGGAACAATTGCTTTCTTGAAAGCCTGCGGAAGCGACGAAATAGTCGTACGATCCAGAATCCGGCAATCAGTATGACCTATCAGACATTCATCGCACTTGTATTTCTCTCGGTGGCGACATTGTTCACGCCCGGTCCGAACAACGCAATGCTAGCCACATCGGGTGCAGCATTCGGGTTTCGCCGGACACTTCCCCATGCGTTGGGTGTCGCGTTGGGATTTCCGGTAATGATGTTGATCGTTGGGCTTTTGCTAGGCGGGGTCTTTCAGGCCAGCCCCTTGCTGCGGGAGACGTTGAAATGGGGTGGCGCGGTTTTACTTTTGTGGATCGCCTACAAGATTGCGATTTCACGCGGTATGGAACGCAAGGACGCCGACGCCCGGCCGATGAGTTTCATGGGTGCGGCAGCGTTTCAATGGATCAACCCCAAAGGTTGGTCTATGGCGATTTCTGCAACCGCGCTGTTCATCGACCCAGCCAAACCCTTCGTGACAGCCATGATTGTCGTAATGAGCTTTCTTGTTCTTGGTCTTGCATCCAGCATGACTTGGGTGGCCGCAGGTCAGGCAATTTCCGGCTGGCTTACTACCGAGCGGCGTCAACGCGTCTTTAACATTACGATGGCTGTGCTTATCGTTCTTTCCATTGTCGAACTCGTGCGCCACTAAGTTTCGATCGGCGCAAGCACGAGCCACAGATACAGCCCGACCTAAAGGTTTCATGCCATGTTCAGGTTCTTCGAGAACCTCGTTGATCCATTCGCTCCGTATAAGGAGTTGGATGTTCCGCCGAACCGGCTTTTGCCGTTTCTGCGCGACTACACGCGGCCATTCCGCGGAGTTTTCTTGGCTACAATCCTTCTGAAGGTCATGGTGGCCGCGTTCGAGATTGGTCTGATCTGGTATATGGGCCGTATTGTCGATCTATTGACTTCGGCCAGTCCGCAGGAAGTCATGCGCAACCATTTTGCAGAGTTCGCGGTTGCGGCCTTTGCAATCCTTGTCGTGCGAACGATCGTTTCCAGTACCGACGTCGCGCTTCTGCACAACACCATACTCACAAATCTCAGTACTCTGGTCCGTTGGCGGGCGCACAGGCATGTCCTTCGGCAGCCGGTCGGCTGGTTCGAGAACGATTTTGCGGGTCGCATTGCCAATCGCGTCATGCAGACGCCCTCTGCTGCTGGCGATGCAATATTCCAAGTGTTCGATGCGGTCGCCTTTGCTGTCACAACTGTGATCGGGTCAGTCATCTTGCTTTCTGGTGCCGACCCGCGCCTTGTCGTCCCACTGGCAATCTGGATCGCGCTCTACCTCGCTCTCTTGATTTGGACAGTGCGTCGCGCAGGCCCAGCCTCTACGGCGTCGTCCAACGCCAGATCCGTCGTCACCGCACGCGTCGTCGACAGCTACACGAACATTCATTCGGTCAAGATGTTTGCCCACCATGATCGCGAACTGTCCTATGCGCAGGAGGCAATCGCCGACTTGCGCACGGCTGCCTCCCGGGAGATGCGCATCATCACGATTATGGACTTCGCGCTGACTTTCCTGAACGGCGCGCTGATCGTCTCGGTCACGGGGCTGGTGCTCTGGCTTTGGTATTACGGGATGGCCTCGGTCGGAGCAGTGGCCGCAACCACTGCGCTGGTTTTGCGACTTAACAATATGACTTACTGGATCATGTGGGCCTCCACCAATCTCGTGCAGTCCCTTGGGGTCGTCGCGGAAGGCATGCAGACGATTGCGCAGCCTATAGCGCTTCTCGACAAGGAAAACGCACAGCCGATCTGCTTTGGCGACGGTCTGATCCAGATTGACGCTCTGAGCCATCACTACGGCCGCGGTTCTGGCGGACTGAACGGGCTCAACCTTCTGGTCCAACCGGGCGAGAAGATCGGTCTGGTGGGACGATCGGGAGCTGGGAAGACGACCCTCGTGAAGCTGCTCTTGCGGTTTTATGATGCCGAAGGCGGCAGCATAACCATAGACGGGCAGGACATTGCCGCCATCACGCAGGACAGCCTTCGCTACAACATCGGAATGGTTCAGCAGGATTCGAGCCTACTGCATCGCTCGGTTCGGGAAAATATTCTCTACGGTCGACCGGATGCAAGTGAAGCCGAGATGATCGTGGCGGCAAAACGTGCCGAAGCACACGACTTCATCCTCGACTTACGCGATCCGGAAGGCAGATCTGGCTATGACGCACAAGTGGGTGAGCGCGGCGTCAAGCTTTCCGGTGGACAGCGACAGCGCGTGGCGCTTGCTCGCGTCATCTTGAAGAATGCGCCGATACTCGTGCTTGACGAAGCAACGAGCGCACTCGATAGCGAGGTCGAGGCTGCTATCCAGGAAACCCTGTATGGCGTCATGGAAGGCAAGACAGTGATAGCCATAGCCCACCGCCTTTCGACGATTGCCCGCATGGATCGGATCGTTGTGCTTGATGAGGGTCGCGTTGCAGAACAGGGCAGCCATGCAGAGCTCCTGTCACGGAGCGGGCTTTATGCGCGTCTCTGGAACCGCCAATCCGGGGGTTTCCTCGGGACCGATGATAGTGAGACTGACGTATGAGAGCCGCATGGGAAATCGATGCATTCCGCCCTGCCGATGGTCCGCCTCCGCAGACATTGGGGCGATTCTTCATGTGGTGCCTGTCGGGCTCATGGGGACCGCTCGTTACGGCGACAATTTTGTCGGCCGTCGCAGGCACCATGGAGGTCGTAACGGCGTGGTATCTTGGCAAGGTCGTTGACGCCGCCGGGACAGAAACGCCGGCAACAATCTTCTCCAACCACTGGCAGCTTCTCATCAGTTTCATCGTCTTCCTGATGATCCTGCGGCCATTTGCCTTTGGGCTTTCGGCAGCGTCCAACTCGGTCATTGTTCAGCCCAATGTCTTGCCGCTCGTCCTTTCGCGCTTGCACCGCTGGACGATGGGCCACGCAGTCACCTTCTTTGACAACGACTTCGCCGGACGGATTGCACAAAAGCAGATGCAGGCAGCTCGCGCGGTCACAGATGTCGCAAGTGAATCGATAAACACGGTGGCATTCGCACTGGCGTCGCTGATCGGTTCAGCAGTCTTTCTTTTGTCCATTGACGGCTGGATCGCTCTCGGGCTTGCGGTCTGGATCGCAGTTTATCTTGGCCTGATCTGGGCATTCCTCCCCCGGATTCGCGGGAGGTCAAAAGACCGAGCAAGCGCCCGCGCCATGATCACCGGCCAAGTCGTCGACACGATTACCAATATCAAGACGGTCAAGCTATTTGCTCATGCCGACCACGAGGACAGGGCGGCATTGAAGGCAATGGCAACCTTTCGGGACACGGCTCTTGGTTTTGGCATGTTGTCTGCGTGGTTTCGTCTGGCCCTGATGATGCTGGCGGGCCTTCTCCCGGTCATGCTTATCGGCGGCGCGATCATGCTTTGGCAACGTGGCGAGGCGACCCCCGGTGACATAGCTGCGGCTGGCGCTGTCTCGATGCGGATCGCACAGATGACTGGATGGGTAAGCTTTGCGCTGATGAGTATCTATTCTTCAGTCGGCGAGGTTGAGGACGGCATGCGCACATTGACCCCTCCCCATGCCCTGACTGACAACTCCAATGCGATCACCCTTGGCCGCATCAAGGGTGAAGTGCGTTTCGACCATGTCACCTTTGCCTACGGTCGCGAGCGCGGCGGGCTTGATGACATAAACCTCACAATTCGACCTGGCGAGAAGCTGGGCATTGTTGGCGCGTCTGGCGCTGGCAAGTCGACACTCGTTGCCCTGTTGCTCCGACTTTACGATGCCGAGGAAGGTCGTGTTCTTGTTGATGGACAGGACGTGCGCAACGTGACCCAAGAAAGCCTCCGTCGGCAGGTGGCTATGGTCACGCAGGAAACGGCCATGTTCAATCGCTCTGCGCGCGACAACATCTTCTACGGTCGCCCAGATGCGACTGAAGCCGAAATGATCGAAGCCGCAGGGCAGGCGGAGGCAGACGAGTTCATCAGAAACCTTCAGGATTTCAAGGGGCGTAACGGCTATGATGCGCATCTTGGTGAGCGCGGGGTCAAACTTTCGGGTGGTCAGCGCCAGCGCGTTGCATTGGCGCGGGCGTTCCTGAAAGACGCTCCCATACTGGTACTGGATGAAGCGACTAGTGCGCTGGACAGTGAAGTAGAAGCACAGGTTCAGGGAGCTTTGCACCGCATCATGAAGGGCAAGACCGTTCTGGCCATCGCGCACCGCCTCTCCACTATCGCCGAGATGGACCGGATCGTGGTGATGGATCAGGGTCGAATTGTCGAAGAAGGCAATCACGCGAGCCTTTTGGCCAAGGGCGGTCTGTACGCCCGGTATTGGAGCCGCCAGTCCGGTGGGTTTATCGGTGTCGACGATGAGTCTTTGGGTGAGGTTGCGGAGTGAGGCTTACGATCGAGCGGCTTGGGCACCTCGGTGACGGCATCGCCGCAGGCCCGGTATTCGTGCCTCGAACCCTGCCGGGTGAGATAGTCGAGGGTGAAGTCAGCAATAGCCTTATGGCCGCACCATCCATTGTAACACCTTCCGTCCACCGACGCCGCGCTCCCTGTAAGCACTATGGCGCCTGCGGCGGCTGTTCGTTGATGCATGCGACCGACAGCTTTGTGGCTGAATGGAAGATTGAAGTTGTTCGGTCAGCACTGGATGCGCATGGCATCCATACTGCAATCGAGGGGATCAGCACTTCACCTGAACGATCCCGGCGACGGGCAGCGCTTTCCGGAAGGCGAACGAAAAGCGGTGCAATCGTCGGCTTTCATGGCCGTGCGTCAGAGACGCTTGTAGACGTGACTGATTGTCATCTTCTGCACTCCGAATTGGTGGCTGTTCTACCCGTCCTCAGGCAGATCACGGTTACGGGCGCATCGCGCAAAGGTGAATTGTCACTGGTGGTGACAAAAACAGAAGACGGCCTTGATCTGGCAGTCTCAGGCGGCAAGCCGATGGAGTCGGCCTTGTTTGGCCAGTTGGCAGGCATGGCGGAAAGCGCTGATATTGCCCGGATCAGTTGGGACGGCGAAGTTCTCGCGGCACGTCGTCCGGCTCGGCTTCGATTCGGCAAGTCCATGGTCAATCTGCCGTCTGGTTCATTCCTTCAAGCAACACAGGAAGGCGAGGCTGCACTGCTGGCATTGGTCCGACGGGCCGTCGGCAGTGCCGAACGTGTCGCTGACCTGTTTTCCGGAGCCGGGACCTTCAGCCTGCCTCTGGCCGAGAATGCCGAGGTTTTTGCAGCGGAATCGGCGGAAGGGATGCTTGCGGCACTTTCGGCGGGTGCGCGACAGGCACATGGTCTGAAACCCGTTAAAACGCAGGCCCGCGACCTGTTCAGACGACCGCTTTTGCCGGACGAACTCGATCGCTTCGATGCCGTTGTGCTAGATCCTCCGCGCGCGGGCGCCGAGGCGCAAGTGCGTGAGCTTATAGCCTCGCGCGTGCCCATCGTTGCCTACGTTTCGTGCAACCCCGTGACATTCGCTCGCGACGCCAAGATACTTTTCGACAGTGGCTACAAACTTGATTGGCTGCATGTCGTGGATCAGTTTCGCTGGTCGCCGCATATTGAACTTGTGGCAAAAATTCACCGCTAGCTCCATCCTTTCACGATAGTTTGACCACTTCCTAAGACCTTTGCTCCGGTATATGAGGCGGCAAAGCAAAGAAGCGGGCAGGCAATGAAATTTCTGAAGATTTTCCTGGTGATCGGGATTGCGGTCCTTGTAGCGTCATGCGGCGGTAAGTTCCGCTCGTACAATGGTCCCACGGTAACGGCGATCGTCGTTCACAAGGCCGATCGCAAGATGTATCTGCTGCACGGCAATGAAGTCTTGAAGGAATACAAGATCGGCTTGGGTGGCAATCCCATCGGCCCCAAGCAATTCGAGGGTGACAAGAAGACACCCGAGGGAACCTATTTCATCAACCGCCGCAATCCGAACAGCAGTTACTATCTGTCCCTCGGAATATCATATCCGAACGATGCTGACCGCGCGTTTGCCCAATCAATGAACATGAAGCCGGGCGGTGACATCTTCATTCATGGCCGCGATGGAAAGAACCGTGGCCACGGCAAGGATTGGACAGTCGGCTGCATCGCCGTGAAGGACAAGGAAATGGCAGAGATATATTCGATGGTTCAGCTTAGAACTCCGATCTTCATCAAACCGTGAACCCTGCAAAACAAAAGGGCGGCCAGTCGGCCGCCCTTTTGTTGTCCATCACCTGGCTTCAGCCGCCTGTAACCAGAGTCCACCAGATCTTTCCATTGGGTTCTTGAAACCACGAAAACCCGACGTTGACCGCTGCCGGATCCATGATAACCGAGCGCGTGCTGGGGACTTGCATCCAGGCGGTCAGTGTTTCGACCTCGTTTTCATAGGTTTCGGAGATATTCTCTCCCAGCATCTGGCCCGTATAGCCAGCGCGCTGCACCCGCGTGATCGGCGAAGACCCGTCAGACCCGAAGTGCCATGGGCGGTTCTGCACCGACATATCGCGCGAATGGGTCGCCGCCGCCGCTGTCAGTTCAGAGTTCAGGCTGAGAGGCGACAGGCCCTGCTTGGCGCGCAAGGCATTGACTGAATCGACCATAGAATATGTGACCCGGCCCACATCTTTCGTCGTTATGACATACGCGTCAGGCAGTTGCCGTCCATCCGCAGCAATGCGTGGTTCTTCACCGATGCATGCGGTCAGCAACACGACCGCAGTAAGCGCAACGCCAAATCGTCTGATCATTTCGGGCCGTCCCTCTTTAATTCGTGGGTCCTTTAGCCTTTCGCTCGACTCTGTTCAAACCGGAAATCCTGATCCGGCCAACAGTCGCCAAGCTGTGATTTGCAAGGCAATCCGCGAAGACTACACATAAACGCAGCGGCTTGGCATGGGCGTGTTGGCACTGTATGTGCGCCCCAAACAAAAGACGGAGAGTGAGGCAATGAGTTCCGACAAGACACGCAGCTATAGCCGTCGGTCAGTTCTGGGTTCTGCGGCTGCCATGACGGCGGCGGCGCTGGCGGCTCCGGCATTCGCGCAAAACGCAGCTTTCAATAATTCGACCGAGTTCGAAAGTGGCATCGACCACAACATGCGCCGCAATGTTTCCAGCTTCCGGTCCTTGCAATGGCAGCCCTATTTCCAGAACCTGAGCAACGGCGCGATCCTTGTCGATATCACTTCACGAGCGTTGCATTACTGGAACGAAGACGAATCGATCTACAAACTCTATCCGACCAGCGTCCCCTTGACCGAAGAACTGACGCGCCGGGGTCGCACTGAAGTGATTCAAAAGGTCATAAACCCGCCATGGCGCAGGACTCAGGGTGAAGCTGAACGCTATCCGGATTGGCCCGCCTTCGTGCCGGGTGGTGACCCGACCAACCCGCTTGGCCCACGGGCGCTTTACTTGTCCTGGCCTGCCTACCGGATTCACGGAACCCAGGACACACGCAAGATCGGGCGTCGATCGTCAAACGGATGTATCGGGCTGTATAACGAGCACATCATGGAACTATTCGAATGGGCCAAGGTTGGCACGCAAGTGTTGCTGATTTGACAAAGTTCTCGCTCTGATTGATTTGCGGCGGAAATTCGCTGGCATATACTTCTGCGTCCGATACGCTGAAGGCAAGGGAACGACTTCGCCCCTGTCATCCCAACAAGTTTAATTGGGGCGCGGATGGAGATTGAAACTATGAAGAAACTTGCACTCGCTGCAGTCCTCTCAATGGCTGGCACCTCGGTTTTTGCTGGTGGCATAACTGAGCCGGTCATGGATCCGGCTCCTATCGTAGGCCAAACGGGTTCCTCGTCGGCTGGCGGCATCATCGTTCCGCTGCTCGTTCTGCTGCTCGTCGCTGCTGCGGCCAGCAACTGATCCACGGGATTTCGCGCCGGATGCCTTGGGGTGTCCGGCGTAACTTTGGCAGAGCTGAACGACTGTTCACATTCGCCCAGTTCACTCTCGAATCTGGCATGGCGCTTTGCGTCGTCAGATTGCGCTTTTTTGTTGCTTTTTGCCTGATCAATCGCGGTTTTTGAGCCGATTTGCGGCTTCGCAAGTGTTGCTTATTTGACGAAAAACACGAAACCTTTGCCGTGAGCGCACAAGACGTGTTGCAAATATCTCACCCATCGGGCTACTCGACAGCACGAGGTAACGATAATTGCCCCAGTTATCCTCACTTAAAATCCTATGCTGGGGCGCGGATGGAGACACACAATGAAGAAAATCGCGCTTGCTGCCGCTCTGACGCTTTCCGCCACGACCGCTTTCGCGGGTGGCATGGCTGAGCCCATGACCGAGCCGGCAGTTGTCGAAGCTAAATCGGCTTCGTCGTCGGCTGGCGGCATCATCGTTCCGCTGCTGGTTCTGCTGCTCGTTGCAGCTGCTGCTAGCAACTAATATTTCTGAGCAATCAGAAGAAAAGGCGGCAGGTTTTCCTGCCGCCTTTTCATTTCTGACGCTTTAAGAGGCTCTAGCGCGCCACCCAGCCCTGCAGATTCTGATCGACGACTGCCATCAGCGCCCGGATATGCGCATCACTGTCGTTCAGGCATGGAATGTAGGTAAAGGACTCCCCTCCCGCATGCATGAACGCTTCGCGGATCTCGCCTTGGATCTCTTCGAGAGTTTCAATGCAATCGGCCGAAAATGCTGGCGAAATCACTGCGATTCGTTTCTTGCCTGATTTGGCAAGCTCGGCGACATGCTCCACCGTGTAGGGCTTGAGCCATTCCTCCGGCCCGAATACCGACTGAAACGTCGTGTTGATCGCGCCCTTGTCCCATCCCAGTCGCTCACGAAGCAGCCGTGTCGTTTTCTGGCATTGGCAATGGTAGGGATCGCCCTCCATAAGGTAGCGCTTCGGCATGCCGTGATAAGACGCCACAAGCACATCTGGGCGATGATCCAAGTCCGCATAGGCCTTCTCGACTGATGCAGCCAGTGCCTCGATGTAAAGCGGATGGTCAAAGTACTCCGCAGCCGTTCGCACGGACGGCTGGCGCTTTTCTTTCATCAACGCTCGGAAAAACTCATCGTTCGCCGTCGCCGAGGTTGCACCGGCGTAGTGCGGATAAAGTGGAAAGAACAAGATCTTCTCACATCCTGCCGCCACCATCTTGCGCACAACGCTTTGGGTCGAGGGGTTGCCATAGCGCATACAGAAATCAACCATGACGCTCTCGCCATATGCTTCTTGTACAGCGGAACGAAGTTTGACCACCTGCTCGCGCGTCGTGGTCAGAAGTGGACTTTCATTTTTTTCGTGATTCCAGATCGATTTGTAGTCGTGCCCCTTGGCCTTGGGTCGTCGCGTCAAGATGATCAATTGCAGAATCGGCTGCCATTTCCACGCCGGGTAATCGATGACCCGTTTGTCGGACAGAAATTCCGACAGGTATCTCCGCATGGACCAATAGTCATATCCATCGGGTGTTCCGAGGTTGGCAAAAAGCACTCCGATACGAGGAACCGGAACCGACGGATGTTCTGGTCCGGCGTGTGGCAAGCTTCGCGCTAGTGTGGTCGGCTCGGTCATAATGATCATCCGTGCTTGCGTTGCGGGCTGGCGACGCAACTAGCTGAGTTTTGGCGGCGAAGACAGCCCGTCTGTGGCACCAAGCGCATCCGCCAGTCGGCTGATTGCTGACCCCGGTTTGAGCGGTTTCTGCTGGCTTGGGTGTGGTGCCCAACCAGTGAGAAACATAAGTTCATAAGTAGTTTTAACGCGGCCGTCCTCAGCTGGAAATGCCGATGTCATCTGCCGCGCAGCTTCGGCGAACAGAGTGCGGCGGGCAAAATGTCGCAGTCGAGCGCTCAAGGCATTCGTTTCGCCCATCGAACGCAAATCCTGAGCGAGATGGAAGAGATCCCGGTAGGAAGCATTCACCAAGAGGGAATCTGCGACAGGCAAGGCAAAACCCGCCCGCATCAGCAGCGCACCCAACTCGCGTATTTCGCCCATAGGCAGCACGCGCGGCGAAAGACCACCCATCAAAATACTCTCAGCTTCGGCAAGGCTGGCGCGGAGTTCGTGAA